>NZ_LJQT01000403.1:0-374 GCF_001400515.1 Pseudomonas meliae
TTAGGTCATAGTAGTTGAAAGCGAGCCGTCAGGAAATGCAGAAACAGCACCATTCTCACGCGGCGCCAGTACTCCCAACTGACGCCCGTTTAAGGTTAACTTCAACTGGACACAAGCTATATCCATTGAGGCTCACAAAGGTATCGCGCGGCTGAACGTACAAAATCTCCGATTCTGTGGGATTTCCATCGAAATTAAATAAATCTTACATAAACGGGCGGTTGTGAGAATTTGCGGCTAATGTTAGCTACTAAGGATACTCCGATCAACTCATCGCGCATGTGCCGCTTTTTGGCATGGTTTCTCATGTTAAACGCGCAACTCGCCCATACCCATGAGCTGTTTTCGTACCATCCTTAGGGAGGCGCTGCAAA
>NZ_LJQT01000150.1:0-622 GCF_001400515.1 Pseudomonas meliae
GATGATCAATAATATTTCTTATATTTGTGGCGTCACTCATAAAAAAACCTCAGCAAATGGCACTATTTGTCGCCGTAACTGGCTGATTTCTCAGTGCCGTTGGGCTGGTTTAGGCATAGATCACGTGCCGTGATCATCCCGCCAGTTAACTCTTCGGCAAGGAAAGCCTTGGCGGCGCTCATGTGATGGGTTCCTGAAACCCAATATGAAACCGCAGCTTGAGTTACGCCGAGAGCAATTGCAGTTTTTGCTTGGCCACCAAAAAAATTCACAAGCCTCCGGATGGGGGTCATAGGGAGGTAGTCCTAATAAGAATATTTATACAATAAATATAAGATTTATTTTTTGCAACGCCATAAGCGAACTTATAAGCTGATAAGATGACTAACCTAGCCGACAGACTCAAAATCGCACGCGCGCACGCAGGCCTATCCCAGGGCGAACTCGCCCTAAAAGCGGGGATAAAGCAACCTGTGATTTCGCAGCTCGNNTCCTCGAGACAGGAAAAAATGCTGGCAGCAGTTTCGTAGTCAGTATCGCGAAAGCATGCGGCGTTAACGCTGAATGGCTGGTAAACGGTCAGGGAGGCATGCTCCCTGAAACTTCAGGATTTGATGCAAAA
>NZ_LJQT01000309.1:0-348 GCF_001400515.1 Pseudomonas meliae
CAATCCCCAAGAACGGATCGAGGAGCATCCCGCGTTCCTGCTCGGCAAGCACCCCACGGAGGATTCGTTTCTGCTGGCTGCTCCGCCAGGTTCCGGCAAGCCCGTAGGGGGTTGTGATTCCCAGTTTGCTCCGTTATCCCGATTCGGTTGTCGTCCACGATCCCATCAAGGATTCCAAACTATGAACGTTCGTACCGCACTGACCCTGTCCGCTGTATTCATGCTGTCCCTGACCGGCTGCGCGACTCAGTCACAGGTTGATCGACAGTCGAACCAGCTCGAAGTCATCAGCGCCTCGCTCAAGCAGATTCAGGCCAACCAGCAGGTGTCCATCGCCCTGCAACACCA
>NZ_LJQT01000019.1:0-43737 GCF_001400515.1 Pseudomonas meliae
TTGTTCAGCGTCTCCCTAAGGATGGAAAAGATATGAACGATAAATGGAGTGCCGAACAAACAGCAGCAATCTCGGATGTGGTAACGCGGCGTGTTACCGCACGGATCGGAATTTTCTTCGACGGCACGGGAAATAATCGCGTCAACAGCCAGATCGGGGCTGACTGTCAGGCATTGATTGAAATGAATGGTGGTCAGCACATTAAAGAGTGTGCGGGTCGTCATGTCCATCCTGGCAGTAGTTATAGTAATGATCTGAGTAATATAGCCAGGCTGGTTGATCTTTATCGGCTGCAACGTGTCGCCGAAAATGACAGTGCAGGCGTGAAGGTGTACTACCCGATCTATGTAAGCGGGGCGGGTACTACCTCCGGCGGGCGTGATTCGGTATGGCCGGGACAGAGTTTCGACCGTGGCACCACTGGTGTGATATGCAAAGTGGAAAATGCATTCAGAAAGCTTGAAACGGTATTGAAGGCATTTCCACACGACAACCCGGATTGTGTACTGGAAGCGCTTGAACTGGACATATTCGGCTTCAGTCGAGGGGCTGCGTCGGCCAGGCACCTGGCCAACGAAATCCTGAAACAGCGGGCAGGAATGCTTGAGCCGATACTTCAAAGCCGCAAAGTCAGGCTGAGTGAGCATTTCAGCTGGCGCAACGGCAGTGTACAACTCAAGGTTATCGGCCTGTTCGACACGGTCGCCGCCATCGGCAGTTTCAGGGATATGGGCAATAATACCCGGGACGCGAGCAACAGGAGGGTCAATCTGTACCTGCCGCCGGGTTGTGCCCAACAGGTGCTGCATCTGGTTGCTCGTGATGAATCACGGCGCAACTTCGCGCTTAACAGCGTCCTGCCGGAATGGCCGAAAGAAATCGTTTTACCCGGTGCCCATTCCGATATCGGCGGTGGTTATCCTCCTCAGATGGAAGAAAGCGTGTTGCTCACGCGTCCGCAAAGCAGCTTGGTCAACCGTGACAGCCCGTGTGAGGCGGCGCCTTGCTGGAAGAACGCCCAGGCCCTGTTAAGTACCATGAGCCGGGATGACTGGATCGACCCGCTGGACAGACAGGCATTTCTGAGGGTTCAGACCTGCGAAAGCAAATGTTACCCGTGCAGAAAAAACCTGAGTGGCATGAAAACGATCGTTGCTGCAGTGGGTATGAACCGCCAGGTCTTTGGTCACTTGTCGAGGGTGTCGTTACAGGTCATGCATGCACTGGCGTGTGATGAGGGGGTACCTTTCGACCCGGTGCCGAACAGCCCTGAATTTCAGCTTCCTCCCGAGCTCGAAGGCATTTCAGCCCGCCTGATCGATTATGCGCGAGGCGGGCCTTACTTACTGGACAGTCATGCAGAGCAGCTATTGCGCTGGCGCTATATCCATCAGTCTGCGCACTGGAACGCAGTGGTGGGCAGAATGGGCACCTTTAGTGACGCTGTTTTTGTGCATGCCCCGCAACCGGGTGGCAGGACATTGCACCCCAATGTCGGCCAGCCCGGTTATCCGCAATAGGAATCAACGCCCGAGTGGTTCACTCGGGCTTTTTGTGAAGGCGCACATTCAGTTCGTCGACCACCATCGCCCATTCGGCATCCTCATGCAGCTGCTCCTTGAGAAAGTCAGCCTGCCGCGGCGTCCAGAAGTCGGCATCAATCAGCTTCACGTCGTCAGGCAGGGGGTGGCTGGCGATGAACGCTTCGATGCTCTCATGAATCCAGTGCCAATTGGGCGAACAGGTCGTTGATGGTCGTTGTAGTCTGTTCCATGTCATCTCCTCGCCGGGGGATATCCCCGTCTTCATCAGTTCTTATGGGAGTGGCCGACGCACGCAAGAGTTCGATGCATTTGGCCTTATGAGAAGATGGCCTTTTGTGCTCTGCCTACAAGTGATATGTTTCCAGTATCGCCGAATGCACATTGATCGCCTGGCTGGAACCCGTCCAGCCTTTAAGTCGTGGTCAAGCTGGCCGCCGGTTTCAGGGCTCCAGCGCTTTTGCGACACTGCAGTGTACAAAAGGTATATATCCCGTAGCTGCCATGAGCCGGTAGAATCCGCCACCCGCCTGCACAAGGTTTGCGGTGGCGCTTTCAGCGCTTCCGCGTGCAGCGTGCCGGAAAAAATCCGGTCGCTTGACGCGGTCTATGGATTAACCACTTTCTTGACTGCCCTGACATCAGGCAGCCTCATTTTTATGTTTGAGGGTTTGTACTTTGGCTGTAAGTAATCTGGATACCCATGCCTTGTTCGTGCTCGGCGATCTCCGCGCACAGTTGGTCAAGCAGTTTCAGTCCCGTTTTGTCTACATCACCGAGCAGTCAGCCGAAGGTATTTATATCGCTGAAATCGACACCGAAACCGCTCTGGTCGTCGACGACAAGCCGCGCCTGGAGCTCAAGGTGGGCGATCATTTCCGCGCGTCGGTATTGCCAAGCCGTGAAGGCGGCAAGCTCGAATTGAAATTCCGTGAAATCAAAATGACTGTGTATGGATTGGGCGAATATGCATTCGTCGATATCCCTGAAGGCCACGGCATTGTGTTCAAGGAAGGTCAGGCTGTGGTCATGGTGTTTGCCGCAAAAGAGCAGCTGCAGACCGGTATGAGCAAGGTTCTCAAAGGCGCAGTCGGCAAGGCCGCCAAATGGCGCAAGGGCGAGCTGACCTTCAAGGCCAGCGAGTAACGCTGGCCAGGCTGAAGATTCAGCCGCCTGCCGATTCTCCATTGCCAGTGCCGCTACTGACTTCTGCGGGCACAGCGTCACCGGCCATGCGCTTGCGGAACAGCGCCGTACGTGCCAGCAGCAGCGTGGTCACAGGTACGGTGATTGCCAGCAGCACCGGAATCAGCCAGGCGTGAATCACCGGCTCTGCCTTCAGTGCAGAGAAATAGATGATCGACGCCAGCGCAACGCACCAGGCGCCCAGCGTCGACGCGAGGGCTGGCGGGTGCATGCGCTGGAAGAAGTCCTTGAGGCGCAGCAGCCCGAGTGCACCGGTCAAGGCAAACAGACTGCTGGCGATCAGCAGCCCGGCGGTCAGTATCTCAGCCCAGAAGGGCACGGTGTTCGGCAGTCCGGTCATTCGATCACTTCTCCGCGCAGCAGGAATTTGGCCAGAGCGAAGGAGCCGACAAAGCCGAACAGGGCAATCAGCATGGCGGCTTCGAAGTACGTGTCACTGGCGTAACGGATGCCGAGCACCAGCATCATCAGCATGGCAATGATGTACAGGTAGTCCAGCGCCAGCACCCGGTCCTGGGCTGAGGGACCCTTGAGCAGGCGCAGCAGGGTGATCACCATCGCCAGGGCGAAGATCAGCAGGCTGATCAGGATCGCGTTGTCGAGCAATGCACTCATTGAAAGATCTCCATCAACGGTCGCTCATAGGTGGTCTTGAAGTGTTCGATGAATTGCGCTTCATCCTCCAGATCAAAAACATGCATCAGCAGCACACTGCGATCCAGCGCCAGTTCCGACCATACCGTTCCGGGTACGACCGTGGTGACCATCGCCAGCGCGGCGAGGCCATGGGCATCGTGCAGGTCCAGCGGGATACGCACGAAAGCCGAGCGTGGCGGACGACTTTCGAGCCGCCATACGCTCAAACCGACCTGAAGATTGGACACCACCACATCCCACCCGACCAGGCACAGAAACTTCAGGATTGTGCCAGGTTTGCGGATGCGCACCGGCAGCGGGCGCAGTGGTGCCATCAGCAAGGGCGCGAGCAAGCCCAGCACCGCACCCAGTAGCAGGTGGCCGGGGCTGATCGACAGGTTCAGCACCAGCCACAACAGCCACAGTGCCAGAGAAAGCAGAGGAGCCGGAAACAGGCGCTTCATGGCTGCCCCTCCGAACTGATTTCCTGGCTGGTAGGGCCGGGTATCGGACGTGTGGCAAGGACCGACTGCACATACTGCTTGGGCTCATGCAGCGCGGCGGCGGTGTCCTGGGTATAGCGCAACAAGGGCTCGGCCTTGAACGTCAGCGCAACGCAGAGGCCCAGCAGGATAATGATCGGCAAGCATTCATTGCGTCGTAGCAACGGCGAAGGGCGCTCGTGTGGTGTCCAGAAGCGCTGTGTGCCAAGCCTGGAAAAAGCGATCAGCGACGCCAGCCCGGAGAAGATCAGCAGGCCGATCAGCATCCATGCCGGGGTCGAGAGCGCTTCGTCCTGCGCGACGTCCAGCCCCAGCGGGTTCATCAACGCGCTGAGCAGCGTGAGTTTGCCGATGAACCCCGATAGCGGTGGCATGCCGATAATCAGCAACGCGCAGGCGATAAAGCTCAGGCCCAGAAATGCCATGGTCATGGGTATGACCTGACCGACTACGACTTTCTGCTCGTCGTCCAGGTTGGTGCCGGGTGGCGGATGCAGCGACTCAAGGGTGCGGGGCAGTTGATCCACGTCGTACTCCAGAGGGATCTCGTTGGCCGAGCGGGAACGCTCGACCAATTCGCCCAGCAGGAACATTGCGCTCAGCGCCAGCGTCGAGCTGACCATGTAGAACAGCGCACCCGAAGTCAGGCTCGGCTGGGCAAAACCGACCGCTGACAGCAGAATGCCCGCTGATACCAGTATGCTCAGGCTGGCGAGGCGCTCCAGGCGCTGGGCAGCGATGATTGCAATAGCAGCGGTGAAAATCGTCGCCATGCCGCCGTAGATCAACCAGTCGCCGCCGAAGAATGCCGAGGCCCCGGCCTGACCGGAAAACAGTAGTGTCCACAGGCGTAGCAGGGTGTAAACGCCCACTTTGGTCATGATCGCAAACATGGCCGCTACCGGCGCGCTGGCTGCCGAATAGGCCGGGACCAGCCAGAAGTTCAGCGGCCACATACCTGCCTTGGCCAGAAATGCCGTGGCCAGAATGGCAGCGCCTGCATGCAGCAGGCCCAGATCGGACTCTGCCACTTGCGGGATCTTGATCGCCAGATCGGCGAAGTTAAGCGTGCCGGTTACGCCGTAGATCAGCGCAGCGCCGATCAGGAACAGCGACGAAGCCAGCAGGTTGATCGAAATGTAATGCAGGCCGGTCGACACCCGCGCCCGGCCGGAGCCATGCAGCATCAAGCCGTATGACGCTGCCAGCAGCACTTCAAAGAATACGAACAGGTTGAACAGGTCGGCGGTCAGGAATGCGCCATATAGCCCCATAAGCTGGATCTGGAACAGTGCGTGGAAACTGGCACCGGCCCGGTCCCAGCGCGCCAGCGCGAACAACAGGGCACAGACACCGATTATGCCGGTCAGCACCAGCATCAGTGCCGACAGGTGATCTACCACCAGCACGATACCGAACGGCACACCCCAGTTGCCTGGCAGGTAGACACCGATCGAACCACTGCTGCCGCTGTGCTGCACCCAGAGAAACAGCACCACGGAAATGCCTAGCCCGAGGATGCTGGAAAACAGATTGATACGTCCCTTGAGCGGCCGATGCTTTTCGCCCAGCCAGAGCATCAGCCCAGCGGTCAGCAAAGGCAGCAGGATCGGCGCAATGATCAGTTGATTCATCCAGCTCATGCCTTGGGCTCCCGGCCATCTACATGGTCGGTGCCGGTCAGGCCTCTGGAGGCGAGCAGTACCACCAGAAACAACGCGGTCATGGCGAAGCTGATGACGATTGCTGTCAGTACCAGCGCCTGCGGCAGTGGGTCAGTGTAATTGAGCAGGTCCTGGGGAATACCGTCCTTGATGATCGGTTCTCTGCCGATGAACAGGCTGCCCATGCTGAAAATGAACAGGTTGACCCCGTAGGACAGCAGGCACAGCCCCATGACCACCTGAAAGGTGCGTGGGCGCAGGATCAGCCAGACGCCCGAGGCGGCCAGCACGCCGATGGCGATTGCAATGACTTCTTCCATCAGAGGATTCCTTGCGGGTTGGCAACGGGCTTGGGCAGTTGCGTCGGACGGTGGCTGCGCACCGACTGGTGAGCCAGTGCGGTGAGGATCAGCAGCGTCGAGCCAACGACCACGGCGTACACGCCGACATCAAAGAACAGCGCACTGGCAATGTGAATATCGCCCAGAACCGGCAAATCGACGTGCGCGGTGTGCGTGGTCATGAACGGATAACCCAGCACCATGGAACCGGCTCCGGTCAGAACCGCGCACAATAGGCCTGTGCCCATCCAGCGTAACGGGCGCAGGCTCATTTGCGCCTCGACCCATTGGGTACCTGCCACCATGTATTGCAGAAGGAACGCCACCGACATCACCAGACCGGCCACAAATCCGCCACCTGGCTGGTTATGACCACGAACGAACAGGTACATCGAGATGATGAAGGCAATCGGCAACAGTAATCGCACCAGCGCTGCCGGAACCATCATGAAACCGAGTGCGGTATCGCTGGCACTGCGCGGGTTGACCAGATCAGTCACCACGTCACGGGCCAGCAGGCGTTGCTGTGTGGGCAGCAGAATGCTTTCCTTCGGCGGGCGGAAGCGTCGCAACAGGGCAAACACTGTCAGGGCTACCGCCGCCAGCACGGTGATTTCGCCAAACGTATCGAAGCCGCGGAAATCCACCAGCATCACGTTGACCACGTTGGTACCACCGCCCTGAGGCAGCGCGCGGCTCAGGTAAAAGGACGAAATAGCATTGGGTGTCTGACGGGTCAGCATGGCGTAGGACAATATCGCCATACCCAGGCCGACAAGAACCGCCAGCCCGAAGTCGCGTATTCGCCGGGTACGAGCGCGCAGGCGCGCGCTCAATGGGGCGACGTCTTCATTGCGTCGCGGTAGCCAGCGCAGACCGAGCAGGATCAGTACCGTCGTCACTACCTCCACGACCAGTTGAGTCAGCGCCAGATCAGGTGCCGAGAACCAGACGAAGGTGATGCAGGTCATCAGGCCGCAGACGCTGACCATGACCAGTGCTGCCAGACGGTGATACTTGCCTTGCCAGGCTGCACCTATTGCGCAGGCAATTGCGATAAGCCAAAGCGTGACAAACACCCCGGAGCCCGGAATCTTCGGGCGGTCGCCCCAGGTCAGGCCACTGAAATACATCGGTATGAAGCCGCCCAGTACGGCTGCCAGTACCAGCAGAAACAGTTGCGGCTGCAAGCGACGAGTGCTGACCTTGCGCTCGAAACGCCGCGCCCAATGCATCATCACCACCTGACTGCGTTCGAAAAAACGCTTGCCGTTGAGTCTGCCCACCAGCGGCGGGGCAGTAATGCGCTCGTGCTTGAGAGGTTTGCGCAGCAATAGATACAGGATGATACCGCCAGCCATCGCCACCAGGCTCATAACCATCGGCAGGTTCCAGCCGTGCCAGATCGCCAGGCTGTATTCGGGCAATGTCCCGCCGACTACCGGACGCGCAGCGGCGGCGAGCAGGGGAGCGACCGATTGTGCCGGGAAAATCCCCACGATCAGGCACGTCAGCACCAGCAGTTCTACCGGCGCACGCATCCAGCGCGGCGGCTCATGCGGCAAGTGCGGCAGGTCCTTGGCGGCCGGACCGAAAAACACATCGACCGTGAAGCGCAGCGAATAGGCAACGCTGAATATCCCGGCGATGGTCGCGATCACTGGCAAGGCAATTTCGACCCAGGCAGTGGCGGAAATGAACACGGTTTCGGCAAAGAACATTTCCTTGGACAGAAACCCGTTGAGCAGCGGCACGCCGGCCATCGATGCACTGGCGACCATCGCCAGTGTTGCGGTGTAGGGGAGCAGCTTCACCAGCCCACTGAGACGCCGGATATCTCGCGTTCCGCTCTCGTGGTCGATAATCCCGGCGGCCATGAACAGCGAGGCCTTGAAGGTAGCGTGGTTGAGAATGTGAAAGACCGCAGCTACCGCAGCCAGCGGGCTGTTGAGGCCCAGCAACAGCGTGATCAGGCCCAGATGACTGATGGTCGAGTAGGCCAGCAGGCCCTTCAGATCATTTTGGAAGATGGCCGCGTAGGCACCCAGAATCAGCGTGCAGGCACCTGCGCCGCTGACGATCCAGAACCATTGCTCAGTGCCGGACAACGCAGGCCACATTCGTGCCATGAGAAACACCCCGGCCTTGACCATGGTCGCCGAGTGCAGATACGCCGACACGGGTGTAGGGGCGGCCATTGCGTGGGGCAGCCAGAAATGGAAGGGAAATTGGGCGCTTTTGGTCAGCGCGCCGATCAGAATCAGGGTCAGTAACACCGGGTACAGGGCATGCGCACGAATCGCGTCGCCGGAGGCCAGGACACGGTCCAGGTCGTAACTGCCGGCCACATGGCCGAGGATCATCATGCCGGCCAGCAGCGCCAGCCCCCCCGCACCGGTGACCATCAGCGCCATGTACGCGCCGCGCCGTGCATCGGCGCGGTGGTGCCAGTAGCCGATCAGCAGGAACGAGAACAGGCTGGTCAGCTCCCAGAAAAACACGATCTGAATCAGATTGCCGGACATCACCAGGCCGAGCATGGCGCCCATGAAAGCCAGGAAAAACGCGAAGAAACGCGGTACCGGATCATCCGGCGACATGTAGTAGCGGGCGTAAAGCGAGACCAGCGCACCAATGCCCAGCACCAGCATCGAAAACAGCCAGGCGAAGCCGTCGATACGCAGAACGAAGTTCATCCCCAGGCTCGGCAGCCAGAAGTACTCTTCGCGAATAACGCCGCCGTCGGCGATCTGCGGGAACCACAATGCCATCTGGATAGCGCCGATGAGGGCGACCAGACCGGCCAGAAACGATTCTGCGTTACGCGCGTTGTGCGGCAAAAAGGCCGCCAGACAGCTGCCGATGAAAGGCAGAAGCAGTAGAACTATCAGGGACATAGGCTTCTAATCTGCAGGGGAATGTCAAGCATCATACGTGCCAGACACCCCGATACCAAAGGGACTGTTTCCGAAATTTCCTACAAAAAGTGTCTGCTGTTTTTAAGACAGCAAAAAGTTGTCACGGGACATGTGTTTCACGGCGCACAATAGCCGCCGTTCACTCGGCTTTGCGCATGCCATCTTCTTCAGCAAGGCTCTGTTCACCGGGGGCAGAACGCCGCTTCATTTCGCTGACGATCACCCCGGCCACAATCAGTGCTGCGCCCAGCAGGGCGATACCCGGCAAGCGCTCCCCGGCAAGTCTTCCGACAATCCCGGCCCAGACCGGTTCACCGGCATAAATCACGTTGGCGCGTGTAGGCGAAACACTTTTCTGTGCCCAGTTCATCGCGATCTGGATAATCGCACTCATCGCGCCAAGCCCCACCGCGCTGAGCACCAGCAGCCAGGAGAAATCCGGCAAGCGTTCCTGAGTCGGCACGATCATCAGAAAGGCCAGGGTGGAGGCGGTTGCCAGTTGCACCACGGTGACCCGCCGCACATCGACCTTGCCGGCATAGGCACTGATCATGATGATCTCGGCGGCGATGGCCACCGCACTGATCAGCGTCACGATCTCGCCGGAGCTGAGTTGCAGAGAAGCGCCTTGCGGCCCGGATACCAGCATCAGCCCGATAAAGGCGAGAAGGATGCCCAGTGTCGGCATCAATCCCGGTCGACGGCCAAGCACCAGCCATTGCAATAAAGGTACGCAAGGTACATAGAGCGCGGTGATGAAGGCGGACTGGCTGCTTGGGATGGTTTGCAGTCCAATGGTCTGCAAGCCATAACCAAGCATGATCGCGGTGCCGATGAATACGCCGGCCTTGAGTTCAAGAAAGGTCAGTCCGCGCAGCACCTTCATTGAAAACAGCGCTACGATAAGCGCCGCTGCGGCGAAACGCAGACCGACGAAGAGCATAGGGCCGCTGACGGTCAGCGCATGCTGTACCAGTAAAAAAGTGCCTCCCCAGAGCATGGTAATCAGAATCAGAACGGCTTCTGCCTTGCTGATGCGGGGTATGCGGCTGATAGACTTCATGTCAGCTCCTGGTTCCTGTTAATTGCCATGCGCGCGGTGAAAGGCGGAACAACCTGACAGTGTCCCTGGGCTGGGCAGTATAATGCGCAACGGTTTGATGTGAGCACCTGCATGCACAAAGAAAATTCCCAGCGCCCTCCGGTGCTGCAGCACGTCAGCCAGAACGTCCGGCGTCTGCGTAACAGTGCGGACCTCAGCCAGACGGCTCTGGCGGAGAAGTCCGGAGTCAGCCGACGCATGCTGGTCGCTATCGAGGCCGGCGAGAAAAACGTCAGCCTGGCGACACTGGACCGCGTGGCCGAAGCCTTGGAAGTGGCGTTCAGCGACCTGATCCAGGCACCTGAAAATCGTGATTACAGCCGCATCAACGAGCTGGCATGGGCCGGTACGATCATCGGCAGCAAGGCGGTGCTGCTGGCCAGGGCCGTTGCCCGGCGCGAGGTGGAGTTGTGGGAATTCTGCCTGCAGCCTGGGGACGCCTATGTCTCGGAGGCCGATCCCGATGGCTGGAGTGAACAGGTCTACGTCGTCGAAGGGCATCTGACGTTGCGCTTTGCCGACCCTGCGGCCGTGCAGCAGGTCGGGGCGGGCGAGTTCTTCATGTTTCCCAGCAACCAGCCGCACCGCTACTGCAACGACGCCGATGTGCCCCTGCGCTTCGTGCGTAATGTGGTGCTCTGACCTTTCCGATTCTTTATCGCAACTCGACCGAGGCGCTGTTCGATGACCGAAGATTTCCACCAGACGGCTGACATTCTGATCATCGGCGGCGGTCTGAGCGGCACCATGCTGGCGGCGCAACTGCTGCGCAGACCGGGCCAGCGCCGAATCCTGATTATCGAAACCCGCAGCGAACTCGGCAGGGGCGAGGCCTACAGTGCGACGGAGCCGGGCCATACGCTCAATGGCAACGCTGCGCGGATGAGCGTCGATCCGGATAATCCGGATGACCTCACCCAGTGGCTGACTGACTATCTGGCCGCCGGGGGCTGGCCTGAAGCTTATGAGCAGAGGGTCCCGGTCGCCGAACTGTTTCCGCCACGCGGTGTGTTCGGGCTTTATGTTCAGCAGCGACTGCGTGAAGCCCTAAGCGCTGCTGAAGCCTTTGGCTCGACCGCCGTGCATGTGCCCGGCGAGGCAGTCGACCTGCAGGTCCATGAAGGTGGGGTCAGTGTCTCGCTGGCTGACGGCCTTAAGTTGCGCGGTAGCCGTGCCGTGCTGGCGACCGGCATGTACGCGGCTTCACGCACCCCGCAACGCGATTCGAACGAGCTGAACACGGCAGCGCTGGACCCTTGGGATGTGGCGGTGATGAAAAAGCTTGATCCGCAGTCAAAGGTGCTGATCATCGGCTCGGGGTTGACCATGGTCGATGCGCTGGTCTCACTGGAAAAGGCCGGGCACCGCGGGCCGATTCAGATCTATTCCCGGCATGGCCTGCTGCCCCATGTGCGGCGCCAGCCACCGGAATGGTCTGATTTCCTGGCGCAGGACCCGAGTATCCGCAGCACTCGCCAACTGGTACGCAAGGTGCGCGAGCAGTGCGAGCTGGCCATCGAAAGTGGCATTGACTGGCAGGCCCCGCTGGACACCGTGCGCGCCAACGTTGGCAGGCTGTGGAATCAGGCCAGTGACAGGCAGCGCCGCCAGTTTGTCCGTCATGTACGGCCATGGTGGGAGAGTCATCACCATCGCTCGCCGCCACCCAGCGCCGCACTGCTGGCGCAACTGATCAGGCAAGGTCGGCTGAGCATTGACGCCGCTTCGTTGCAGGCTGTTGCGAGCCTGCCGTCAGGCCAGGTGCAGATCAGCGTGCGTCGGCGCGGTGATAGCGAACCGACGCAGATAGTTGGCGATGCCTTGATCAACTCTACCGGCATCGAGTACGACTGGCGACGCGTGGATCGCCCGTTGCCTCGGCAATTGCTGCTGCGAGGTTTGATTCAGCCCGGACCGCTGGCGCTGGGCATTGCTGCCGACGCCGGTGGCGCGGTGCTGGACGCGCAAGGTCGCTGCTCGTCACGCCTGTTCGCCATGGGCCCGCCACTGCGCGGCATGTGGTGGGAAAGCACCGCAGTGACCGACGTGGCGATTCAGGCCAAGGCTCTGGCGATGCGTTTGTCGTGAATCGCCGCGTGATCAGGAGAGGACGCAGAGCGTCCAGAAAGGCATGCCCACGCGGAGCATGGGCACGATAGCGTTCTTGCGGACAGCGCTCGTTCCTCACGCTCCAGCGTGGGAATGCCGTTCATGACGCTCCGCGTCATCGGTCTGGGCCTTCACACCGATAAATGCAGCATCCGGTCGCCCTGTATATTTTCACCCGGTCTGCGTTTGTTGACCGCCAGCTCACCGATCTTGATCAGACGAGTGCGCGTCACGTTGCGGGTCAGGCCCAGCAGGCTGGCGGTGTGTACCTGGTTGTGATGGCAATAGCGATACGCGGTCCTGAGCAGCGTGTCTTCGACCTTCTCGTGCAAGGCACCTGCCTGTTCTTCAAACAGCTTTTGGAACGCCCGATTGAGCAACTGTTCGGCTGACTCGTCAGCCGGATTCTGTTCGTCCTGACGCTCGATCCTCAGGTTCGACAGGCGCAGGTCGTCACGCTGAATGACTCCTTCGCGGCAGACCAGCAAGGTGTGATGAATAACGTTTTCCAGCTCGCGAATATTGCCCGGCCAGCTGTAGGTCTTGAGCTTGTGCTCGGCTTCGGCGCTGATGCGCACCGGGCCATGGCGCAGACGCTGGCTGTAGACCTCTATGAAATGCCGGACCAGCGGCAGGATGTCGCCGGGCCGGTCGCGCAGCGGGCTCAATTCCAGATTGACCACGTCCAGCCGGTAGTAAAGGTCCTCGCGAAAATGCCCGGCATTGATGGCTTTTTCCAGTTGTACGTTGGTGGCTGCGAGCACCCGCACGTCAATCGGCACGCTCTTGCGCGAGCCCAGGCGGACCACTTCACGTTCTTGAAGTACGCGCAGCAGCTTGACCTGGAGAGTCATGGGCAGGTCGCCGATTTCATCGAGAAACAGCGTGCCGCCATTGGCCTCTTCGAACCAGCCGGCCTTCGCGCTGATCGCGCCGGTGAAGGCGCCTTTCTCGTGGCCGAACAACTCGGCCTCGATCAGGTTCTCGGAGAACGCGCCGCAGTTGACCGCCACGAACGGTTTGTCGCGACGGGCACTCAGTTCGTGGATGTGCCGTGCCACCAGTTCCTTGCCAGTGCCGGTTTCACCAATGATCAGTACGCTGGCATCGCTGGGCGCCACCTGGCGTACGTGAGCGAGCAGATCCTTGGATTTGGGGTCCTCGAATACCTGCGCAGTGGCTCTGATCGAGGTCGCCAGCGCAGGCGAGTGCGGTAAGGTCAGCAGTTGCCCTGACATCACTTGGCCTGCGGGGGCAGATCGTTGGCGATCATTTCGCCGAACGGGCCCGTCAAATTGGTGATGCCGCGCCCGGCGAGGCTGGCGTAAGGCTCAGGCAGCAGCGGGAAGACCAGTTCGGCAAAGCGGTACGCTTCTTCCAGGTGCGGGTAGCCCGAGAAAATGAAGCTCTCGATGCCCAGGTCTGCGTATTCCTTGATGCGTGCCGCGACTTCCTGCGGGTTGCCGACCAGTGCCGTGCCAGCACCGCCACGAACCAGACCCACGCCCGCCCACAGGTTAGGCGCGATTTCCAGGTTGTCGCGGCGTCCGTCATGCAGCGCAGCCATACGGCGTTGGCCTTCGGAATCAAAGCGCGAAAAAGATTTCTGGGCCGCAGCGATGGTTTCGTCGCTGATGTGTTCGATCAATGTGCTGGCGGCTTTCCAGGCTTCTTCACTGGTTTCGCGCACGATGACGTGCAAGCGAATGCCGAACTTCACGGTACGACCTTTGCGGGCTGCCCGTTCACGCACATCGGCCAGCTTTTGGGCCACAGCTGCCGGAGGTTCGCCCCAGGTCAGGTAAACGTCCACCTGATCGGCCGCAAGGTCATGCGCGGCATCGGAAGAGCCACCAAAGTACAGCGGCGGATAGGGCTTTTGAATCGGTGGATACAGCGCTTTTGCATTCTGCACGCGCAGGTGCTTGCCTTCGAAGTCGACTGCTTCGCCCTGTAATACGCGACGCCAGATCTTCAGGAATTCGTCGGTGACTTCATAGCGTTCGCTGTGATCGAGGAAGCTGCCGCCGCCACGGTTCTCGTCCGGGTCGCCACCAGTCACCACGTTGATCAGCAGTCGGCCGCCGGATAAACGATCCAGCGTGGCCGCCATGCGTGCCGAGACGGTAGGGGAGATGATTCCCGGACGGATCGCCACCAGGTACTTCAGACGCTCGGTCAATGGCACCAGTGCCGAGGCGATGACCCACGAGTCTTCGCAAGAGCGACCGGTCGGAATCAATACCCCGTAATAGCCCAGGTCATCGGCGGCCTGCGCCACCTGTTTCAGGTAATTGAGGGTGACGGGACGTGCGCCCTTTGTCGTGCCCATATAATGGCCGTCGCCGTGAGTCGGAAGAAACCAGAAAACGTTCATGACAAATCCTTGGGAGTGATCAGCTAAGTGAAAGCTGACGGGACCAACTGTTGATTCGCAGACAGTTCGCCAACAGCGTTCGGGGTGGGGCCATTTATAGAACGTCTGATTTATTCCGCAAAAGAACGTTAAACCATATTTTTAGATCTTAAACGCATATGTGACTTGAAAAATCCTGCTTCTCTTTGCGCGAACCCCTCTACTACAAGGCTTTGACGGCTGTAAGCATCCCGTTAATACAGTTCGCACCAAAAGCCAAAACGTTGACAGTCAGATTGCCAAGATGAAAAACGGGCTGCGCCTGCGCGGATTTTCCGGCACTCGTCAGGCTGTCGAAACTTTTCTTCGACCGGTCCAGTCACTTTTTCAGGATCAACAGGAGTCAGACCATGGCAAGGGCAATCTGGAAGGGCGCAATCAGCTTCGGGCTGGTGCATATACCGGTCGCATTGGTGTCGACTTTGACTGGCTCGACAAGCGCAGCATGGACCCGGTCGGCTACAAGCGAATCAACAAGGTCACCGGCAAGGAGGTGACCAGCGAAAATATCGTCAAGGGCGTGGAGTACGAAAAGGATCGTTACGTCGTACTCAGCGAAGAGGAAATTCGCTCCGCGCACCCCAAATCGACGCAGACCATCGACATATTCGCCTTTGTCGACAGCCAGCAGATTCCTTTGCAAAACATCGACACGCCTTATTTTCTGACCCCGGATAAACGCGGCGAAAAAGTCTATGCGCTGCTGCGCGAAACCCTTGTCGACACCAAAAAGGTGGCACTGGCCAATGTCGTGCTGCATACCCGCGAACACCTGGCGGCGGTCATGCCGCTGGAGTCGGCGCTGGTCATGGTGATCCTGCGCTGGCCTGCCGACGTGCGTGAGCTGGACACACTGGAACTGAGTGACGCAGTGACGGACGTACAGTTGAACAAGAGCGAACGCGACATGGCCAAGCGTCTGGTCAAGGACATGAGCGCCGACTGGCAGCCTGAGCAGTACCGCGACACTTTTCAGGAAAAGATCATGCACCTGGTCAAAACCAAGGCAGACGAAGGCGAGATCGAGGATGTCGAGACGGATCCGGCCGAGGAAGAGCGCAAAAGTGCCGATGTCATTGACCTCACCGACTTGCTGCGACGCAGCCTGGCGGGCAAGGGGGGCGTCAGTAAAGGCAAAGCGAGCAAGCCCGCAGCAAAAGAAAAACCTGCTGACAAGGCCGCGGCCAAGCCCAAGCGGCCCGCAGCCCGCAAGAAAACCAGCAAAGCCTCTTGAGCCAGACGGAGACACCGGACATGGCCAAGCCCGCCAGTGAATACACGCGCAAGCGCAATTTCGCCATCACCTCCGAGCCTGCCGAAAGCACGCGCAAAGGCAAGTCTTCGTCCAAGGCCAAGGCGCTGGGTTTCGTGATTCAGAAGCATGACGCACGCAACCTGCACTACGACTTTCGACTGGAGCTGGATGGCACGCTCAAGAGCTGGGCGGTGCCCAAAGGCCCGAGTCTGGACCCGAAGCAAAAACGTCTGGCAGTGCATGTGGAAGACCATCCGCTGGACTATGCCGATTTTGAGGGCAGCATCCCGAAAGGGCAGTACGGCGGCGGTGATGTGATTGTCTGGGACCGTGGCGTCTGGCAGCCGCACGGTGATCCGCAAAAAACCTATGGGGAAGGCAAACTCAAATTTACCCTGGTCGGCGAGAAGCTCAGCGGCGACTGGGCGCTGGTGCGCACGCGGCTCACGGGCAGCGGCAGCAAGGAGCAGTGGCTGCTGATCAAAGAAAAGGACGCCATTGCGCGACCTGCCGCCGAATATGACATTACTCTGGAGCAGCCGCAGAGCGTGATCAGCGGCGCGCACGTAGGGGCAGGGCGTGCAGCGCCAGCGAAGCCAAAAGCCAGCGCCGCAAACGAAAAAGCCAAAGCCGGTGCAGCGAAGCCTGCGCGCAAGCCCGCGCAAAAGAAGTCGAAAACGGTTTTCCCGGAAACCCTTTCGCCGCAACTGTCCACGTTGGTAGATGCACCGCCAGCGGGTGATTGGCTGTATGAGATCAAGTTCGATGGCTATCGCATTCTGACCCGCATTCAGGGCGACGAAGTGCACCTGTTCACCCGTAACGGCCACGACTGGACCGAACGGCTGCCCGAGCTGGTCAAGGCGCTCAAGGGCCTGAAATTGCAAAACAGTTGGTTCGACGGCGAAGTAGTGGTTCTCGACAAGCAAGGGTTGCCCGACTTTCAGGGGTTGCAGAATGCCTTTGACGCAGGGAACAGCAAAAACATCCTGTATTACCTGTTCGATATGCCGTTCCTGAGTGCGGAGGATCTGCGTGAAGTGCCCCTTGAACAGCGCCGCGACGCCTTGAAACAAGTGCTCGACGCCCAGCGCAGTCGCCTGCTGCGTTATTCGGATGCGTTTCAGGCCGGGCATCAGGATATTGTGGAAAGCGCTACGGCAATGGGCCTGGAAGGTGTCATCGGCAAGCGGGCCGGCAGTGTTTATATCGGCAAGCGCAACGCCGACTGGATCAAACTCAAATGCCGGTTGCGTCAGGAACTGGTGATCGTCGGCTACACCGCCCCACAAGGCAGCCGCTCCGCATTCGGGGCCTTGTTGCTGGCGGTCAATGAAGGCGATGAAGGGCTGGTCTATGCCGGGCGGGTGGGCACCGGCTTCAGTGAGGTGACGCTTGAACAGCTTTATCAACAACTCAAACCGCTGCAGCGCAAGGATTCGCCCCTGGCGAAAAAGCTGACCTCGGCTCAGGCCCGTGGCGTGCAGTGGGTAGAGCCGCAACTGGTCTGTGAGGCGGAGTTCGCCCAGTGGACCCGCGAAGGCATTGTGCGACAAGCCGCATTTGTCGGGTTGCGCAGTGACAAGCCTGCCAGTGAGGTGGTGCGCGAAGACGCTCAGCCCGCCAGGGTTGCCAGCCAGACCCGGACGCAATCGACATCGGCAGCGCCGCGTTCAGGCAAGAAAACCGCTGCCGGCAAAGGCAAAGTAGACGTTGCGGGCACCGGCATCAGCCATCCGGATCGGGTGATCGACAGCAAGACCGGCACCAGCAAGGTCGAACTTGCGCAGTTCTACGCGTCTATTGCCGAATGGATTCTGCCTTATCTGAACAAGCGGCCCGTAGCGTTGTTGCGTTGCCCGGAAGGCATCGACGGCGAGCAGTTCTTCCAGAAGCACGCCGAGCATCTGGCGATTCCACACATCAAACAGCTGGATCGTGCTCTGGATCCCGGGCATGCCGCGCTGATGGAGATCGATTCATTGCAGGCGCTGGTCGGTGCCGCGCAAATGGGGGCCATCGAGTTGCACACCTGGGGCGCTACGCGTGACAGGATCGAAACGCCGGATCACTTTGTTCTGGACCTTGACCCCGACCCGGCGCTGCCCTGGCGCAGCATGATCGAAGCCACGCAAATGGTGCTCGCCGTGCTGGAGGAGCTTGGGCTGGAGGCTTTTCTCAAGACCAGCGGCGGCAAGGGCATGCACATCATCGTGCCGTTGGCGCGGCAGGCTGACTGGGACACGGTTAAAGCCTTCGCCAAGGCTATCGCCGAATTCGTCAGCCGTCAGTTGCCCGAACGCTTCACCGCGACCATGGGGCCGAAAAACCGGGTAGGGAAAATTTTCATTGATTACCTGCGCAACAGCCGTGGCGGCAGCACCGTGACTGCGTATTCGGTGCGCGCCCGGCCAGGTTTGCCGGTCTCGGTGCCGATTGCTCTGGATGAACTGGCAGGCCTGAAATCCTCGGCGCAGTGGGACATCACCAACCTTGAGCAGCGTTTAAAGAAACTCAAGGCCGACCCGTGGGCAGGCTACAGCAACCGCCGCAAAATCACGCAGAAGATGTGGAAGCAGTTGGGGGCGAAACGGCCCTGACACACCCTGTTTCTTTGGTTGTATGGCCGACATGCCAGGCATGTCGGCCTCAGGCTTGAGGGTCAGAGTATCCGGTACAGCAATCGCTCGACCCGCACACGGCTGACGCGCTTGAGGAATTTGCGTACCCCTTCGGGATAATTGGCCAGTGTGTCGAGTTCGTCGTACTGGTTGACGCGTTGGGTGTTGCGCATCAAATGGGCGATTTCCGCCTCGCGCGTTTCGCTCCACTGGCCCTGCGGATCATCGATCAGCAAGGCGTTTTCCAAATCAAGATTGAAGGCGCGAGGGTTCAGGTTGTTGCCTGTCAGCAGCGTATAGCGCTGATCGACCCAGATGCCTTTGAGGTGGAACGTATTATCGCCGTGTTTCCACAGGTGCACGTTGAGGCGGTTCTGCGCGATTGCCTTCTGATGCTTGTGGGCAAAGCGTCGCAGGCTGATTTCATACAGATAGGGCAGGGCCGAGATCACCTTGAACGGCTCGTCCGGGTCGATGAAGAAGTCGTTGGCGGTTTTGTCACCAATGATGATATCGACCTGCACACCGCGCTTGAGCGCCCGATTGATTTCGCGGGTGACCGCCACCGGCAGGTTGAAATACGGCGTGCAGATGGTCAGCTGGATCTTGCTCGAGGCGATCAGGTCGCAGATGGCACGATTCAGATTGTTACGCGGCCCGACGCCCAGCAGCGGAATCACCCGCAGCTCGCCGTTTTCCTTTTCGCCTGCTGAAGTGTCGTACGCAGCGCGTTTCAGGTCCGCACGAAAAGCGCGAATCTCGCTGCGAATGCTGCGCGAGCCAGGTGGCGATTGCAGGTCGAGGCGGTNNTCGGTGCACCGCCGGTGAGGGGAGTATTTCGCGCTGGACCAGGTTCTGGAAAGCGTCGGCCAGTGGCGCACTTTCGATCAGGTGGTAACGGTCCAGACGGTATTTGTCGAGCTTGTGCAGGTAGACGTTGTTGATGCTTGCGCCACTGTAGATCACACAATCGTCGATCACGCTGCCCTTGAGGTGCAGCACGCCGAATAGCTCACGGGTTTGCACCGGCACGCCGTAGATCGGCACTTCTTCATCGTATTCAAGGTTCTGCGCCTGATACCAGGTCGAGTTGCCCGGTTGCCGCCCGGCACCGATCAGACCCCGCTGCGCGCGGAACCAGTCAACCAGCACCACGACATCCAGCTCGGGCCGTGCAGCCTTGGCCGCGTACAGTGCGTCGAGGATCTCCTGACCGGCTTCATCCTGTTGCAGGTACAACGCGATGATATAGATGCGCCGGGTGGCCGAAGCGATCCTTTCCAGCAGACAGCGCCGATAGTCGGCGGCAGAAGGAACAATGGAGATTGCATCGCTCGGCAAGGCAAAACCACGAAGTGCTGCCAGTGTCGAGCGTCGGAAAGTGGATTGCATAGGCCTCTCGATGGGAAAACCAATAGCGTACGAGCTTACACGAGAGTCGCACTCAGGTGGCTGTCCCCTACCTGTTTCAAAGCATTGCTGTGTGAGACGTAGCGATGAGCGTTGGTTATGTGACGCCCTGCACATAAATTAATGATAAGCATTCCCAGTAACATATGGTAGCATTTCGCATCCACTGAGTCGGTCATCTCCAGGAAGGTTTCTTCCGATCTCGCTCATCTCGTCAGCAGGACCTTTTCATGCACATCCCATCGATCCCGATGCGCCTCACGTTGCTCGCATTTTGCTGTTCCATTGGTTCTCCGGCCTGGGCCGCTACTGCTGCCGCCAGTCAGCAGGAAGGCCCGATGGTTCTCGGAGAGACCGATATCAGTGCCGACAAGGCCGACCCGCACGCGCTACCGCCCGTGTACGCAGGCGGGTAAGTGGCTCGTGGCGGGCAGTTGGGCGTTCTGGGCAATGCCGACGTCATGGACGTGCCGTTCACCATGACCAGCTACACCGAACAATTGATCGAGGACCAGCAGGCCGAAGACATCGGCGATGTGCTGCTCAATGATGTATCGGTTCGCCAGTCAAGCGGCTATGCCAACGCCTCGAAGATCTTCGTCATTCGTGGCCTCAAACTGACCACCGATGATATTTCCTACAACGGCCTCTACGGCGTGCTGCCGCGCCAGATCATCTCCACCGATGCGCTGGAGCGGGTTGAGGTTTTCAAAGGCCCCAATGCCTTTATCAACGGCGTGACACCGACCGGCTCCGGTATTGGCGGTGGCGTGAACCTGCAACCCAAGCGCGCGCAGGACACGCCGACACGGCGTTTTACCACCGACATCAGCAGCGACGGTCGGGGCGGCGAGCACCTGGACCTCGGCCAGCGCTTTGGCGAAGGCAATCGATTCGGCGCACGCCTCAACCTGTCTCAGCGCGAAGGCGAGACCGGCGTTGAAGACGAAGAGCATCGCAGTAAGCTCTTCGCGCTGGGGCTTGATTATCAGGGTGACAACTTCCGTCTTTCCGGCGATTTTGCCTACCAGAAGCAGCGCATCAATCAGAATCGCAACATGGTGTTCGTTGGCAGTGGCCTGACCCGTGTGCCGCATGCACCGGATGCCGACACCAATTACGCGCCGAACTGGACCTGGACCGAAACCGAAGACACCTTCGGCATGAGCCGGGCCGAATACGACCTCAACGATGACTGGACGCTGTACGCTGCAGCCGGTGCCAAGCACACCCGTGAAAACGGTATCTATGGCTCGCCGACTATCAATGACGCCGCAGGCAACATCACGGCGTCACCGTCTTCCATTCCGCATGACGAAGACAACAAGACAGCCATGGCCGGCATCAACGGCAAGCTGCAGACCGGCGCGGTCAGTCACAAGGTCAACTTCGGTCTGTCCGGCATCTGGACCGAGCAGCGCAGTGCCTACCTGTTCGGCAGTCCGGCTGGCAGCAACCTGTACAACCCAGTGGAAACAACACGTCCTGCGCTGGACAGCTTCTCGGGTAGCGATCTCAGTG
Source organism: Pseudomonas meliae (assembly GCF_001400515.1). Classification (NCBI taxonomy): domain Bacteria; kingdom Pseudomonadati; phylum Pseudomonadota; class Gammaproteobacteria; order Pseudomonadales; family Pseudomonadaceae; genus Pseudomonas; species Pseudomonas meliae. The sequence continues at coordinate 21,244 of NZ_LJQT01000019.1, forward strand.
ATCCCGGTATCGTCGGCAAGAGCCGTATGCGCAGCGTAGCGTTCTCCGACACGCTGGGCTTTTTCGATGATCGCCTGCTGCTGACCGCAGGCCTGCGTCGCCAGCAACTGCGCGTCCAGGGCTACGACTATGGCAGCGGCCCGCGCAACGCACTGTATGACGAGGCAATCACCACGCCGGTCTACGGGCTGGTGTTCAAGCCTTGGCGCTATGTGTCGTTCTATGCAAACCGCATTGAAGGCCTTGCGCAGGGGCCGACGGCGCCGAGCACCGTGACGATCAACCCTGGCGAGGTGTTCGCGCCGGCGCGTTCAAAACAGATTGAAGCGGGCGTGAAGCTGGATATGGGTACCTTCGGCGCAAGCCTGGGTGTATACCGTATCGAACAACCGACTGATGGCTACCAGATTCAGGATGGCAGCGGAACGCGCTATGTCCGTGATGGAGAGCAGCGCAACCGTGGCGTGGAAATGAACGTGTTCGGCGAGCCCGTCAGCGGCCTGCGTCTGCTGGCCGGTCTTACTCTGATGGACACCGAGGTGAGCGGCACGTCGGGTGGCAGCAACGATGGCAACAGGGCCATTGGTGTGCCGACCTTTCAGTTCAATGCGGGTGCCGACTGGGATGTGCCAGGCATCGCAGGCGCAGCCATCAACGCGCGCATGCTGCGCACCGGCGGGCAATACGTCGACGCTGCCAACAATCTGAGCATTCCGACCTGGAACCGTTTTGATCTTGGCGCGCGCTATACCTTCAACGTAGCGCAAAAGGACGTCACGCTGCGTGCCAACGTCGAAAACCTGATGAACAAGGATTATTGGGCATCGGCCAATGGTGGCTATCTGACTCAAGGCGAGCCACGCACCTTGAAGCTCTCCGGCACCATCGATTTCTGATCAATCGGCGCTGGCCGCATCGCAGGATGCGGCCAGCCAGTCGATCAGTAGCCGTTACGCTTCAGAATCGTCTCGATGCTCTCTTTCGCTGGCCGCCCGTAGAACTTCAACAGTTCGGCAGTGCGGTTGGTGAAGAAACCGTCAACTCCATCATTACTGATCCGCTTGAAGTCCTCTGCGTCGTCCACCGTGTAAGGGTGGATCACCATGCCTTTCTCGTGGGTCAGGTTGTTCATCCAGGGTTTGACCAGGTCCATGTAGCTCTGATCGCCACCCTTGGCCAGTTGCGAAGAAGGGCCGGTGCCGATCGCACCATGAGCCTTGGCCCAGTCAATCCACTTCTGGAATTCCTCCGGCGATTTGACTTCCTGCGCTGCGTAGTAGCTGGCCTTGTCCTTGGCCCCCGAGTCTTTGAACGCGACGCTGGATTTAGGCTCTATCGAGCCTTCGCCAATCCACAGCAGCATGACCTTGGGCACTTTCGGCATTTCTTTTTGCAGGAGTTCCAGGCTCTGCTTCTCGAACGTCTGCAATACCACACGCCCCGGCATGTGCGCGACGTTCACATGACCGGCCGCAGCAGCAGGTCGCTGAGCCAGCCAGCCACGTTTGGTCAGCACCTTTTTAAGATCGGCTTCGACACCGGGAAACTTGTTCGGCACCTTGGTCTCGATATACAGCCCAGGCTTGTTCGCGCCGCCTTCGGCGATGTCGATGACCTCATCCAGCGTCAGGATCTGCAACCCGCTGTAGCTTGCGCGCGCCCGGTCGGGGTAAGCCTTGTTGAACCATGAGCCGGCGTCCAGTTGCTTGAGCTCCGCCAGGGTGAAGGTGCTGACCGGGTCCTTGACCCGTGTCGGGAACACTTCGGCAATATTGGTCGTGCGTTCCAGTACGTCATCGTGCAGCGCTATCAGCACGCCATCTTTAGTGCGCTGGATGTCCATCTCCAGATAGTCCGCGCCCAGGTCGCGTGCCAGGGTATACGCCGGAATGGTCTCCTCCGGAGCGTCGAACGAAGCTCCGCGATGGGCGATCACGGCTGGCCAGGGCAGACCGTATTTTTCGCTCAGCACCTTGCCCGGTGCATCCGCCGCCGCTGCCATACCGGATGACAGCATCAGGCCCGACATGACCGCTGCGGCCAGGAAGGTCTTTTTCAACAGGGTTGTGGTCGACAGAGTGGCGGAAAATCCTTGCATGGGCGGTTGGTTCCTTATGGTTGGAAGGTGTTCGACTGCACCAGCCAATACCGTTACTGGTCACAGCGTTGCACGCAACGATAGCGCACTATCGCGTTGGCGAGGTTGCTTGTAACGCAGTCTGTCCGGCAAATGCGTCCACTTCATGAACACCTGGTGTTATCGCGAAAGGTTTTTTCCAACGAGCGCCATTGTCTGTGCAATTGGCTCTGCACAAGCGCACGAAGTCGCGTTACTGTCAGCGTTTTGCTGACCGAACGGGAGTGCGCATGACAACGGTATTGGTGCTGGTGGAAAATCTGGACATGTATTTGCCGATTCTGAAAAGCAGCGGTTATCAGTTGATTCGTGCGCCGACGGCCGAACTGCGCGCCGAGGCAATTGCTGTACACGGGAAGAGCATCAGCGCCGTGATGACGCGTGGGCCACTGGGTTTTTTCGCCGAGGAAATGGATGCACTGCCGAACCTGCGCATCATTTGCGTGAGCGGTGCCGGCTACGAGAAGGTTGATTTGCCCGCCGCGCAGGCACGCGGCATCACCGTGACCAATGGTGCAGGCGTCAACGCCGCCACAGTGGCTGACCATACGCTGGCGCTGTTGCTGTCGCTGGTACGCGACATCCCGCAGGCCGATGCGTCGGTACGCCGTAGCGAGTGGCGCAAGGTGGTTCGACCGTCGCTGGCAGGCAAGCGCCTGGGAATCGTCGGACTGGGGGCGGTTGGGCTGGCGATTGCCAGGCGTGCAGCTGCGTTCGACATCGCCATCGGTTATCACAATCGCAAGCCGCGCACCGACTGCGATTACACCTGGCACGCCACCGCACAGGCGCTGGCTGCGGCGTCGGATTTCCTGATCATTGCCACGCCCGGTGGCAGTGGCACGCAGCACCTGATCGATGCCGGTGTGCTTGAAGCGCTGGGCCCTGACGGCTTTCTGGTCAACATTGCGCGTGCCAGTGTGGTGGATACCCATGCGCTGGTCAGTGCACTTCAGAACGAGCAGATTGCCGGGGCTGCGCTGGATGTGTTCGACGATGAGCCCGCTGTGCCGGACGTACTCAAAACGCTGGGCAATGTTGTGCTTACGCCCCATGTCGCAGGCCTGTCGCCCGAGGCTTCCAGAGACAGTGTGCAAATGGTCAACGATAACCTGCTGGCGTTCTTTTCCGGGCAGCCGGTGCTGACGCCGGTAACTGGCTGAAGAAACGTGCAGCGCTGCACGCCAGGCATTGCTGCAATGCCCATTCTGCTGGTTTTGCTGCCTGTTTATAGTCCGCCCGGGTTATACGAAAATCGAACAGGGGGCAGGGCATGGGCACAATCAATAACGTACGCAACACTTTGCAGATCGGGCTGGTGGGCGATTTCAACGCCGATGTGCCAGCCCATCAGGCCATTCCGCTGGCGTTGGCGATGGCGGCTGAGACCGTTCACGTGCCGGTCAGTTTTGAATGGCTACCGACGCCACGGATCGGCAGCGGTGCACGGCTTGGCGAATTCGATGGGCTGTGGTGTGTACCGGCCAGCCCGTACCTGGACATGCAGGGCGCGTTGACGGCCATCCGTTTCGCACGCGAGCGCCTCGTACCGTTTCTGGGGACGTGTGGCGGCTTTCAGCACGCACTGGTGGAGTACGCCCGCAATCAACTGGGCTGGGCAGACGCCGAGCACGGCGAAACTGCGCCGCAGGCGGCAAACGTCATCATCGAACCATTGAGCTGCTCGCTGGTTGAATCCGTGGCGGCGATTCACCTGCAACCCGACCCTTTGATTGCCCAAGCCTACGGCACGCTGAATATCGAGGAGCGTTATCACTGCCGCTACGGTCTGCGTCGTGAGCTTGAGCCAGCGCTGTTCGGCGATGCATTGAAAGTCAGCGGCCGCGGCCCTGAAGGCGAAGTGCGCAGTATCGAATTGCAGGGCCACCCGTTCTTCGTCGCCACACTGTTCCAGCCGGAGCGGGCTGCGTTGCAAGGCAAGGTATCCCCTGTGGTTGCTGCGTTCGTCCGCGCGTGCAGCCAGGCCGCGCAGAGGAATCGATCATGATGGCAGCGCGCTTTCCCACACCCTACTTTGCGGTGGTGTTCACCTCACTGCGTACGTCTGAAGAGGGTCAGGCGTACGCAGACGCGGCGCAGCGGATGGTAGAACTGGCCAGGCAGCAGCCCGGCTTTCTGGGCGTGGAATCGGCTCGCGGCGAACACGGACTGGGCATCACCGTGTCCTACTGGAGCGACGAAACCGCGATTCTGGCCTGGAAACAGCAGGCCGATCACGCCCAGGTCCGCGAACAGGGACGTGCGCGCTGGTATCAGGCGTTCACCACGCGAATCTGCAAGGTCGAGCGTGACTACTCGTTCAATGGCTGACGATCAGGGCATTACCGGTGGCGTATAGACCAGCGTATTGCCCAATGCCCAGAGCAGAAACAGCACCAGCGGCGTGTGGACCAGCAACTGCACGAACGAGAAACCGATCAGGTCACGTGCCTTGAGGCCCAGTACGCCCAGCAGCGGCAGCATGTAGAACGGATTGATCAGGTTGGGCAGCGCTTCGGCTGCATTGTAGATCTGCACCGCCCAGCCGAGGTGATACTGCAGGTCGTTGGCGACTTGCATCACGTAAGGCGCTTCAATGATCCACTTGCCGCCGCCCGACGGAATGAAGAAGCCCAGAATGGCCGAATAGACGCCCATTAGAATGGCGTAGGTGTCGTGGGAGGCAATGCTGGTAAAGAATGTCGAGATGTAGTGCGCCAGGGTCTGCGCATCAGCGCCTTTGACTGTGGTCAGTAACGCAGCAATCGAACCGTACAGGGGGAATTGAATCAATACGCCGGTGGTGGTGGGCACGGCCCGCGCTACGGCATCGAGAAAGCTGCGTGGTCGCCAGTGCAGCAACGCTCCGAGCATGATGAACAGAAAATTGTAGGTGTTGAGCCCGGAGATTGCGGTGATCGCCGGTTTGCTCGAAAACTCGCTGAACAGCCAGCCGACCCCCAGCAGCACCATCAGGATGATCAACAGCGGGCTGTATTCCAGCCATTCGCCCGGCCGTGTGCGAGGTGCCAGTGGCGGCAGGCTGAATGCCGGGTCGACACCGCAGGCTTTGGCGTCACGGGCACTGTTCGGGCCAGGGGCGGTGGCATAGGCCACGATCAGCGATATGACTACCAGCGCGGCGAGCATGACCCCGGATTGCCAGAGAAAGATGGTTTCAGTGAAAGGGATCACGCCGGTTATCGCCAGGATCGACGGCGGCAGACTGGCCGGGTTGGCCTGCAACTGTGCCGCCGAAGACGACAGCCCCAGCGCCCAGACTGCGCCCAGCCCCAGATACGCGGCAGCACCGGCTGCGCGATAATCCATGCGCAGGTCGGTACGGCGGGCGAGGGCGCGCACCAGCAGGCCGCCGAACACCAGTGACAGCCCCCAGTTGAGCAGCGAAGCCAGCATGGAAATCAGCGCCACCCATGCCACTGCCGAACGACCGTTACGCGGCACCAGGGCCAAGCGGTCGATCAGGCGCACCGCGGGCGGCGAACTGGCCACGACGTAACCGCCGATGACCACGAAGGCCATTTGCATGGTGAACGGAATCAGGCTCCAGAACCCGTCACCGAACGCTTTGGCAGCCTCGGCCGGACGTGCGCCAATGGCCAGTGTTGCCAGTGTGACGATGACCACCGCCAGCGCGGCAAATACCCATGAATCGGGAAACCAGCGTTCAGCCCATGCAGCGCAGCGCAAGGCGAATCGGGCAGAGCGGCTTTCTTCTATGTTGGCGGCCATCGGGGGCACCTCTTTTTGTAATTATTATCGGGGAGTGACTTGAACAGCCGACTATTGCGGACGCAGAGCGTCCAGAACGACAAATCCTTTGGGAGCGAAGAGGCCAGTACAGTCCCTGGATATCGGGTGTTTGAACCAACGTCTTCGTGAGCAAGCTCACTCCCACAACTGTCCGGAATCTGTGGGAGCGGACTTGTCCGCGAACTGCCGGGAACCGGCAGCAAAGCGGGCATCTCAGCATCTGTGTATGATGCACTCGCTCAAGATCGCGCTTGTAATGATTCTTTATATCATCTTAATAATGAATATCATTATTAAGATGAGCTGTGGTCATGGGGTCTGTTCTGCACGAGCTGTCTTATCTGGAAAACTGGCGTGGATTGAGTCTGCGGATTCGTTGCGCCCTTGAGCCCGACGAGCCTCGGCTGATCGAGCATTACCTCGCCGAAGGGCGCTATCTGGCGCGTTTTACCGCCACGCCCCAGCCCATGATCGCCGAAACCACTTTCCGTCTTTTGATAGACACCGCACGCGATACGGCATTGCCGTGGCACTGGCGCTGCCTGTGTCTGGATCAGGCCTGGCGTCCACTGCGTGATTTACAGGCAATCGCCTCCACGCCTGCGCGGCGTCAGCGCTGGCAAGCCTGTGTTCATCAACTGGCGACCTGCGTGCTACAGCCCTCGATTTCCCTCTCTGAACTGGTGCAAGGACATTGCGATGAGTAATACCCGTATCGAACGCGACAGCATGGGCCAGCTACAGGTCCCGGTCGAGGCCCTTTACGGCGCGCAGACTCAGCGTGCGGTGGAAAACTTTCCGATCAGCCATCAACGCATGCCCCGCCAATTCATTCGTGCCCTGTTGCTGGCCAAGGCGGCTGCAGCGCAGGCGAACCTGGAGCTGGAGCAGATCAGCGAGGGGCAGAGCAGGGCGATTGTCAGTGCCGTGAAAGACCTGCTGGCCAGTGACTACATGGCGCATTTTCCGGTGGATATCTTTCAGACCGGTTCCGGCACCAGTACCAACATGAACGCCAACGAGGTGATCGCCACGCTGGCCACGCGTGTGCTGGGCGAAGAGGTCAACCCCAATGACCACGTCAACTGCGGGCAGAGCAGCAACGACATTATCCCGACCACGATTCATGTGAGCGCTGCACTGGCTCTGCACGAACAACTGCTGCCTGCGCTGGCCCATCTGGTGCAAGTGACCGAACACAAAGCCGAGCAGGTCCATGCCTTCGTCAAGACTGGTCGTACGCATCTGATGGACGCCATGCCCGTGCGCATGAGCCAGGTGCTCAACGGTTGGTCACAGCAGATTCGCGCCAACGTCGAGCATCTGCAAGGTCTCCAGCCGAGCCTTCAGTCACTAGCACAGGGCGGCACCGCAGTCGGTACCGGGATCAACGCGCATCCTGAGTTTTCGGCTCGTTTCAGTCGTCAGTTGAGCACGTTGACCGGTGTGCAATTCGCACCTGGCAAGAACCTGTTCGCGTTGATCGGTTCGCAGGACACCGCGGTCGCGGTATCCGGCCAGCTCAAGGCCACGGCGGTATCGCTGATGAAAATTGCCAACGACCTGCGCTGGATGAATTCGGGGCCACTGGCAGGGCTGGGTGAGATCGAGCTGGAGGCATTGCAGCCGGGCTCATCGATCATGCCGGGTAAGGTCAACCCGGTCATTCCGGAAGCCACCGCCATGGTTGCCGCGCAAGTGATCGGCAACGACGCGACGATTACCGTGGCGGGGCAGTCCGGCAACTTCGAACTTAACGTGATGCTACCGATCATCGCCCAGAACCTGCTCAGCAGCATCGAGCTGCTGGCCAATTCCAGTCGGCTGCTGGCTGACAAAGCGATTGCGAGCTTCAAGGTCAATGAATCCAAGCTCAAGGAAGCGCTGTCGCGTAATCCGATTCTGGTGACGGCCCTCAACCCGATCATTGGCTATCAGAAAGCCGCCGAAATCGCCAAGACCGCTTACAAGCAGGGCCGTCCGGTCATTGACGTCGCCCTTGAGCACACTGATTTGCAACGTAGCGAACTGGAAGTGTTGCTCAACCCTGAAAAACTCACCGCTGGCGGTATTTGATTCCAGCCAGCCAACGTCCCCTGGAGGTATGACCATGCAGCATTGGAAACGCACTATCGAGCAGGCCAATCGCTGTTTCAATCTGGGCGAGTGGGTCGAAGCCCGCGAGCTTTACCTTCAGGCGCTGGCGTTGGCGCAAGTGTTGTTCGAGCGTTGGGCGGATGTCGACGAGGCCGTCGCGGCCTGTGTGATTTCTCACCACAACCTGGCGGACCTGCACCTGAGCCTCGATCAGCCTGAGGAAAGCGCTGAATACCTGTGTGCCATTCATCAACATCTGTTGCGGACCATGCAGGATCAGCGTCTTCCTCCGGCGCTCCGTGAGGCAGCCTTGCGCCACAGCAGCAAAACCTACGCCGAGTTGCTGAGCTTTATCAGTGAACACGGCGAATACCCGCGCACTCATCGGTTGTTGAACAGCAGCAGCGAGCACACGCGCTCATCGTTGCAGCGCCACTCGGCAGCCACTTCCGGACTTTTCTACGGAGCACATTGAAATGCCTTATACCTTGCCTGCACTGCCTTACGCATACGATGCCTTGGAGCCGCACATCGATGCGCAAACCATGGAGATCCACTACACCAGGCATCACCAGACCTACATCAACAACCTTAATGCTGCGATCGAAGGCACCGAGTTTGCTGACTGGTCCATCGAGAAGCTGGTGGCCAGCATCAAGCAGTTGCCTGAAAACCTGCGTCCGGCGGTCATCAACCAGGGTGGCGGTCACGCGAATCATTCGTTGTTCTGGGAGGTGATGGTGCCAGGCGGAGGCGGTTTGCCCAAAGGCCCTGTCGCTTTGGCCATCGACGAGCAGCTGGGTGGCTACGACAGATTCAAGGAAGCGTTTACCAAAGCCGCATTGACCCGTTTCGGCAGCGGCTGGGCATGGCTGAGCGTCACCCCCGACAAAAAGCTGGTGGTTGAAAGCAGCGGTAATCAGGACAGCCCGTTGATGAATGGCAATACGCCGATTCTGGGTCTGGATGTATGGGAGCACGCTTACTACCTGCGCTATCAGAACCGTCGCCCCGAATACATCAACGCGTTCTACAACGTGATCAATTGGGATGAAGTGTCTCGACGTTATCAGGCCGCTCTGGCCTGACTCCCGTAACCGGGCTCAAGGCAGCTTATGCGCTCAGGAATATTCGCTCTCAGCGGTGTGCGGTTGTTGCGGCTCGTCGTAGGCACCGGGCTGCTGTTGGCAGGTATGTCGTTACTGATTGCTCACGGTTTGAGCTGGTTGCGGATGCACTGCTGGTGACCTTGGAAGGGGCGTATTTGAGGGCTTACTCGCCCTCATCAAACTTGTTGTTGATCAGTTCAACCAGGCCATCGAGCGCTTCCTGCTCGAATTCGCCTTCGGTTTTCAGATGGATTTCGGTGCCTTTGCCTGCCGCCAGCATCATCACGGCCATGATGCTTTTACCATCGACCATGGTCTGCTCAGAGCGGCCAACCCTGATCGTGCAAGGGAACTTGCCTGCGACGCCGACGAATTTGGCGGCAGCGCGGGCATGCAGGCCCAATTTGTTGATGATGGTGATTTGACGAGCGGGCATCGCAGTGAAAATCCTTTCAGCTAAGGTCGCGGTGGCGAACCTGAACGTTCTTGAGTGATTGTTGCAAGACCTGGCCGAGCCGTTCGGTCAGGTAGACGGAGCGGTGATGTCCGCCGGTGCAGCCGATGGCAATGGTAACGTAAGAACGGTTGCTGGCTGCAAACCGGGGCAACCATTTGTTCAGATAAGCGAAGATGTCCTGAAACATCTCTTCAACATCGGGTTGCACCGACAGGTAGTCGATAACCGGTTGTTCAAGCCCGGAATGGTCGCGCAGTTCAGGCTTCCAGTACGGGTTGGGCAGGCAGCGCACATCGAATACCAGATCTGCGTCGACGGGCATGCCACGCTTGAAACCAAAGGATTCGATCAGAAACGCAGTGCCTGGCTCGGGCTTGTTCAGCAGGCGAAGCTTGAGTGCGTCGCGCAACTGATAGAGGTTCAGGTGGGTGGTGTTGATTTTCAGGTCGGCCAGATCGATGATCGGGCCCAGCAGCGTTGTCTCGTCGCGTATCGCCTCGGCCAGCGAACGATCTGCCGTGCTCAAAGGATGACGACGCCTGGTTTCCGAGAAGCGTTTGAGAAGGGTTGCTTCATCCGCATCCAGGTAAAGCACGTCGCACTGGATGTTGCGTGAGCGGACTTCATCCAGCATTTGCGGAAAGCGGGTCAGGTGACTGGGCAGGTTTCGCGCATCGATGGACACCGCCAGCAAGGGCTCGGCCAGTTCAGTATTGATCAGCGCTCGCTCGGCCAGTTCCGGCAGCAGTCCGGCAGGCAGGTTGTCGACACAGTAAAAACCGTTGTCTTCCAGCACGTCGAGGGCTGTACTTTTACCCGAGCCGGAACGGCCGCTGACGATGATCATGCGCATGTTCAGTTTCCGTTCTGCACGTCCAGCACCACTTGATAAAGCGCTTCGGCACTTTTGGCACTGCGCAGGCGCTTACGCACATCTTTGTCATCAAGCATGCTGGCGATCTGGCGCAATAACTCCAGATGCTCATCAGTAGCGGCTTGCGGGACCAGCAATACAAACAGCAGGTCAACCGGCGCGCCATCGATGGCGTCGAAATCCACGGGGGTAGCGAGGTGAATGACTGCACTGACAGGCTCGCTGCAGTCAGCAAGGCGGCAATGAGGGATGGCAATACCGTTGCCGAAACCGGTTGAACCCAGTTTTTCGCGGGCAACAAGACTTGCGAATACTGTCTCCGAAACCATGCCCGGTACTTCACGACCGATCAGGTTGGCAATTTCTTCGAGTACACGCTTTTTACTGCCACCCGGCACGTTCACAAGGGAGCGGCCGGGGGTCAGGATATTTTCAATTCGGATCATTTAAATGGGCGTTAGCGAGCGACCGCACCTTTGAGGATGCTTTGCTGCTTTTCCTTATGCTTGAGCAATTGTCGGTCTAGCTTGTCAGTGAGCAGGTCGATGGCAGCATACATATCGTCATGTTCAGCATTGGCAACGACCTCTCCACCATGGATGTGCAACGTGGCTTCGATCTTCTGCTTGAGCTTTTCGACCGTCATCGTGACCTGCACGTTGGTAATCTTGTCAAAATGCCCCTCGAGCTTTTTGAGCTTGAGCTCAACGTATTCACGAAGGGGTTTGGTCACTTCCAGTTGGTGTCCACTGATGTTGACTTGCATACAGCTTTCTCCTTTGCCAGTGCATAAAGAGGCAGGCATGGCTCCTGTCTCTGGGACGCTGTGGCTGGGCCTGCATCACATCAGCCGCTTGCGCTCACTGGAAGGCGCTATCCCGAGTGACTCGCGGTACTTGGCGACTGTGCGGCGGGCTACTTGAATGCCTTGTGCCTCCAGTAAACCAGCGATCTTGCTATCACTCAACGGCTTTTTCTGATTTTCCGCCGCAACCAGTTTTTTGATGATTGCGCGAATTGCCGTGGACGAGCATTCACCGCCCTCGGAAGTGCTCACATGGCTCGAGAAGAAGTATTTCAGCTCGTAAATGCCGCGTGGCGTGTGCATGAACTTCTGGGTGGTCACGCGCGAGATGGTCGATTCATGCATGCCCACTGCCTCGGCAATGTCGTGCAGGACAAGCGGCTTCATCGCCTCGTCGCCGTACTCAAGAAAGCCGCGCTGATGTTCGACGATCTGGGTGGCGACTTTCATCAGTGTCTCGTTGCGGCTTTGCAGGCTCTTGATGAACCAGCGCGCCTCTTGCAACTGATTGCGCATGAAGGTGTTGTCCGCGCTGGTATCGGCCCGGCGTACAAAACCTGCATATTGCGGATTGACACGCAGGCGCGGTACGGACTCCTGATTGAGCTCGACCAGCCAGCGCTCGTTGTCCTTGCGCACGATCACATCCGGAATGACGTACTCGGCTTCTGTGGATTCGATTTGTGAGCCAGGGCGCGGGTTGAGGCTCTGGACCAGCTCGATGACCTGGCGCAGCTCGTCTTCCTTGAGCTTCATGCGCCGCATCAACTGGCCGTAATCGCGACTTCCCAGCAGGTCGATGTAGTCGGTGACCAACCGTTGCGCTTCCATCAGCCAAGGTGTTTTGGCTGGCAACTGGCAAAGCTGCAGGAGCAGGCATTCGCTCAGGTTTCGGGCGCCGATGCCTGCCGGCTCAAACTGCTGGATGCGGTGCAGTACGGCTTCGATTTCGTCGAGTTCGATGTCCAGCTCGGGATCGAAAGACTCGAGAATCTCCTCGAGCGTTTCGTCCAGATAGCCCTGGTTGTTGATGCAGTCGATCAGCGTAACCGCCACCAGGCGGTCCTTGTCGGACATCGGGGCGACGTTCAATTGCCACAGCAGGTGGCTTTGCAGGCTTTCGCCTGCAGATGTGCGTGTGGTGAAGTCCCACTCGTCATCATCGTTGCTTGGCAGGCTGCTGGCGCTGGTCTGGTAGATGTCTTCCCATGCGGTATCGACGGGCAGTTCGTTGGGAATGCGCTCGTTCCATTCGCCGTCTTCAAGGTTATCCACGGTAGGCGCGGATTCCTGGTAGGTCGGTTCCTGAACGTCGGGGTTGGGCTTTTGTTCGATGTTGTCGGCAAGCGGGTCGGAGTTGTCGAAGTCGTCGCCTTCTTCCTGCCGTTCCAGCATGGGGTTCGATTCCAGCGCCTCCTGGATCTCCTGCTGGAGGTCCAGTGTGGAAAGCTGGAGTAAGCGGATTGCCTGTTGCAACTGCGGTGTCATCGTCAGCTGCTGGCCCATTCTCAAGACTAGCGATGGTTTCATGGCAGGGGCTAAACACCTTATTCGCCGGCGCTCATGCGCCATCTACTACAGGCGCCGGAGCGCCAACTTAAGCAAATTATATGCCTGAAACCTGTACCTTTGCCTAGAGTGGTATGACAAATAAAATATTGTCAACACACTGCACTGGCATCAATCGGCCGCTAAGCGCAAAGGGCAGTCGATTAAAGGCGGAATTCGTGGCCGAGGTAGACCTCTTTCACCAGTTGATTCGCCAGAATGGTCTCGGAATCGCCTTCTGCGATCAGCTGTCCATCGTTGACGATGTAGGCAGTTTCGCAGATGTCCAGCGTTTCACGGACGTTGTGGTCGGTGATCAGTACGCCGATACCCTTGGCCTTGAGGTGGTGAATGATCTGCTTGATATCACCTACCGAAATAGGGTCTACGCCTGCGAAAGGTTCATCCAGCAGGATGAATTTCGGCGCAGTGGCCAGGGCGCGGGCAATTTCCACGCGGCGGCGCTCGCCGCCCGACAGGCTCATGCCCAGGTTGTCGCGAATGTGGGTGATGTGAAACTCCTGCAAGAGGCTTTCGAGCTCCTTGCGGCGTGCTCCGGCATCGAGTTCCTTGCGGGTCTCGAGAATCGCCATGATGTTGTCGGACACTGAAAGCTTGCGGAAAATCGAGGCTTCCTGCGGCAGGTAGCCGATGCCGGCTCGGGCGCGACCGTGCATGGGTTGATGGCTGACATCCAGATCGTCAATCAGCACGCGACCCTGATCAGCCTGGACCAGACCTACGATCATGTAGAAGCAGGTGGTCTTGCCGGCACCGTTGGGGCCCAGCAGGCCGACGATCTGGCCGCTGTCGATGGAAATGCTCACATCGCGCACGACCTGCCGGCTTTTGTAGCTTTTAGCCAGATGCTGGGCTTTGAGCGTCGCCATTTACTGGGCCTTCTGAGGTTGGTCGGTTTTCTTTTTCGGCTGGATGACCATGTCGATACGCGGACGTGGTGTGGTCACCTTGGCACCGCCATTGGCCCGACCGGCGCTGACGACCTGTCTGACCGTGTCATAAACGATTTTCTCGCCTTCGGAAGTATTGCCATCATTGATGACCTTGGCCTTGTCGATGAGGACGATACGGTCCTGCCCGGCGTAGTACTGAATAGTGACGGCATAGGCCTGCACAATCGGTTTGTCTACGGCAGGCTTCTGCTCGTAATAGGCCAGATTGCCGACAGAGGTGAACACATCCACTTCGCCCTGGGCATTACGCGTGATCGTCACAGTGTTACCGGTGATCTTCATCGAGCCCTGGGTGATGATGACGTTGCCCTTGTAGGTTGCTACGCCTTTCTTGTCATCGAGCTGAGCATCGTCAGACTGGATGTGGATCGGCTGATCGCGGTCGGTTGGCAGGGACCAGGCGCTCGCGCTTCCCAGTGCTGCGCCCAGGCCGAGCAATAAAGGAAGAGTTTTAACGAGCCTCATACTGTCCTCTTACGTTGGACAGCAGGTCCATCCTGCTGTCTTTCAAATATGCTTTCATTCCCTTGGCCGTAGTCGCACCGCCGGCGCCGTCGATTCTAACGTCTTGCTCGGTCTGCGCATATTGCTTCTGAGGGAATACGGTCATTCGACTGGTAGTGATAATAGTCGTACGTTGTTTTTCATCGGTACGCTCGACACGAACGGAATCGATCAGCTCGACCTGGTCGCCGCCGGACGAAACTTCGCCTTTCTTGCTCTGTACGTGCCATGGAAACTCGCCACCGCGGTACATGTGCAGGTCGGGCGTGGTCAACAGGGTCACGTCAGTGGCTTTCACGTGCTCGACCTTGTCGGAGGTCATGTCGTACTGAAGCGTGCCATCGGGCAGGTACTGCACGCTGTGGGCATTAATCGCATAGTAGTCGATGACCGTGTCGTCAACGGTCGACACCGGCTGATCCATAAAACTTTCCGGGCTGATATTCCAGTAACCGACCGCTGCCAGCAGCAGCGCCAGTACCCCGAGCAGCAGGAACTTGCGAATTTTTTTAGTGAACATAATGGCTTCTATAAATAGACGGAGTGAGCCGCTTCAAGGTTGCCTTGCGCACTCAGAATCAGTTCGCAGAATTCGCGTGCCGCACCTTCGCCGCCCCGCGCTCTGGTTATTCCGTGTGCATGCTCGCGTACAAAACTCGCGGCATTGGCAACCGCCATGCCCAGACCGACGCGCCTGATGACTGGCAAGTCTGGCAGATCATCACCCAGATAGGCGACTTGTTCGTAACCAAGCTGGAGTTCTGCGAGCAGTTTGTCCAGTACTACCAACTTGTCTTCACGTCCCTGAAACAGGTGTTCAATGCCCAGGCTCTTTGCCCGGCGCTCGACTATCGCAGTCTTGCGGCCGCTGATAATGGCTGTTGTGACGCCTGAGGCTATCAGCATTTTTATGCCTTGGCCGTCGAGAGTGTTGAATGTCTTGATCTCGCTGCCATCTTCCATGAAGTAAAGGCGGCCGTCGGTCAGTACGCCATCGACGTCGAAAACGGCCAGCTTGATAGCCTTGCCGCGTTGCATGAGGTCCTGGGTCATCGTTTCGGTTTCCATTACATGACGCCTGCGCGCAAAAGATCCTGCAAGTTGAACGCGCCAACCGGCCGACCGTACTGGTCTACGACAACAAGCGCACTGATTTTGTTGTCCTCCATGATTTTCAGCGCTTCGGCGGCCAGCATTTCTGCATGGGCCGTCTTGCCGTGAAGGGTCATGACTTCATCAATGATGGTCTGGCGAATATCGACGGGGCGGTCCAGCGTTCTGCGCAAATCGCCGTCGGTGAAGATACCGGCCAGTGTGCCGTCAGCTTCGACAATCGCGGTCATGCCCAGGCCCTTGCGGGTCATTTCCAGCAGCGCATCTCTGAGCAGCGTGCCGCGTTGAACGCTGGGCAGTGCGTCGCCGGAGTGCATGACATTCTCGACCTTGAGCAACAGGCGACGGCCCAGCGCGCCACCCGGATGGGAGAATGCAAAGTCTTCAGCGGTGAAACCCCGTGCGTCCAGCAGCGCCACGGCCAGCGCGTCGCCCATGACCAGTGCGGCGGTGGTCGAAGAGGTCGGTGCCAGATTGAGCGGGCAGGCCTCGTGCACGACATGAGCGTTGAGATTGATGTCGGCAGCCTTGGCCAGAATGGACTCGGGGTCGCCGGTCAGGCTGATCATCTTTATGCCCAGACGCTTGATCAGTGGCAGCAGGGTCACGATCTCGTGGGTGCTGCCGGAGTTCGACAGGGCCAGGATGATGTCATCGCGGGTGATCATGCCCATGTCGCCATGACTGGCTTCAGCTGGATGCACGAAAAAAGAGGTAGTGCCCGTGCTCGCCAGTGTGGCGGCAATCTTGTTGCCGATGTGTCCGGACTTGCCCATGCCGACCACAACAACTCGGCCTTTGCTGGCGAGGATCATTTCGCACGCGCGCACGAAATCGCCGTCAAGACGTTCAAGCAAGCCTTGTATGGCTTCTATCTCAAGGCGAATGGTGCGTTGCGCCGATTGGATCAGGTCACTGGATTGGTTCATGTCTGGAAAGGGTCAGCCTGCTGAAAGGCGGCGATTATAGCGGTAATGAACGATTCCCTCACGTCTGATCGTCGTTGTGTTGTTTTTAAACGAATTTCCTACGCACTTGAGGGTCTGTATCCACGCCTGATGCCATAACATTGTGGTACAGAATAATTCAACGATTACCTGAACCGCTCGGTTCTCTTCTTGGGGGCGGGTGGCGGCGGTGGTATAGTTCGCGGCCTGTTCGGCGCGCCTGGACAGCTGGTCGGCCTCCAAGAACCGACGGCTGAGGGCGGAGGCTGTATCGCAAGGAGTTTAGATGAGTCCTGATGACGCCTATGCGGTCGAGTTGAAAGGTGTGTCTTTCAAACGCGGTACGCGCAGCATTTTCAATAACGTTGATATTCGTATTCCGCGGGGCAAGGTCACCGGGATCATGGGGCCGTCCGGTTGTGGCAAGACTACCTTGCTGCGCTTGATGGGGGCTCAGTTGCGTCCAAGCGAAGGGCAGGTGTGGGTCAATGGTCAGAACCTGCCTGAGCTGTCGCGCAGTGATCTGTTCGATGCTCGCAAGCAGATGGGCGTGTTGTTTCAGAGCGGAGCACTGTTTACCGATCTGGACGTTTTCGAAAACGTCGCTTTTCCCTTGCGCGTGCACACCGAACTGCCGGAAGAAATGATCCGTGACATCGTGCTGCTCAAGCTCCAGGCAGTGGGCCTGCGTGGTGCGGTCGAACTGATGCCCGACGAACTGTCGGGTGGCATGAAACGCCGTGTCGCGCTGGCCCGGGCCATCGCTCTCGATCCGCAGATTCTCATGTATGACGAGCCCTTCGTAGGGCAGGACCCGATTGCGATGGGCGTGCTGGTACGCCTGATCCGCTTGCTCAACGACGCATTGGGCATCACCAGTATCGTGGTGTCCCATGACCTCAGCGAGACATCGAGCATTGCCGACTATCTCTATGTAGTGGGTGACGGGCAGGTGCTGGGGCAGGGCACGCCTGAAGAACTGATGTCCTCGGACAACCCACGCATTCGTCAATTCATGACCGGCGAGCCTGATGGCCCTGTACCGTTCCACTATCCGGCGCCGGATTTTCGCGAAGATCTATTGGGGAAGCGCTGATGCGCAATAAGTCACTGATGGACCGGGTACGCCTGTTGGGGCGTTCGGCCATTGATATTGTTACTGTTCTGGGTCGTTCCGGTCTGTTTCTGGTAAACGCCCTGCTTGGCCGCGGCGGTGCGGGCAGTAGTTTTCAACTGCTGGTAAGGCAGCTGTATTCGGTTGGTGTCATGTCGCTGGTCATCATCGTGGTGTCCGGCATGTTCATCGGCATGGTGCTGGCGCTACAGGGCTTCAGCATTCTGACCAAGTACGGCTCCGAGCAGGCCGTTGGCCAGATGGTCGCACTGACTCTGCTGCGTGAGCTGGGGCCTGTGGTTACAGCCCTGCTGTTCGCCGGGCGTGCAGGTTCTGCGCTGACCGCCGAGATCGGCAACATGAAATCCACCGAACAGCTGTCGAGCCTTGAGATGATCGGTGTCGATCCACTCAAGTACATCGTTGCGCCACGCCTGTGGGCAGGTTTCATCTCGATGCCGATTCTGGCGATGATTTTCAGTGTGGTCGGTATCTGGGGCGCTTCCTGGGTAGCGATCGATTGGCTGGGCGTCTATGACGGTTCTTTCTGGTCGAACATGCAGAACAGCGTTTCTTTCACGAACGATGTGCTCAATGGGGTGATCAAAAGCGTCGTATTTGCCTTCGTGGTGACATGGATTGCCGTTTTCCAGGGGTACGATTGCGATCCTACTTCCGAGGGGATCAGCCGCGCGACGACCAGAACCGTCGTTTACGCCTCGTTGGCCGTGCTGGGACTGGACTTTATTTTTACCGCCTTGATGTTTGGAGATTTCTGATGCAAAACCGCGCCATCGAAACCGGAGTCGGTCTGTTCCTGCTGGCCGGGATACTGGCTCTGCTCCTGCTGGCCCTGCGAGTCAGTGGTCTGAGCACGAGCGCGAGCACCGACACTTATAAACTTTATGCCTACTTCGACAATATTGCCGGTTTGACTGTCAGAGCCAAGGTAAGCATGGCTGGCGTCACGATCGGCAAGGTGACGGCGATCGATCTGGATCACGACACCTTCACCGGTCGCGTCACGCTGGAGATTCAAAAGAAGGTCGATAACCTGCCTTCCGATTCCACGGCGTCGATCCTGACTGCTGGCCTGCTGGGTGAGAAGTACATTGGTCTCAGCGTCGGTGGCGATGACAAGCTGCTCAAAGACGGTGCAACCATTCATGACACGCAGTCGTCGCTTGTGCTGGAAGACCTGATCGGGAAATTCCTGCTCAATACCGTAAGCAAAGACGCCAAGTAAGCCAAGTAAGGAGCTTTAAATGATCTCTATCCTGCGCCGTGGTCTGTTGATATTGCTGGCCACCTTGCCGATGCTGGCCAACGCTGCGGCAACGCCCTCAGCTCACGATCTGGTGGAACGTACCACCAAGGAGCTGTTGAGTGACCTGGCGACCAACCGTGAGCAGTACAAGTCGAATCCGAGTGCCTTCTACGATGCACTGAACCGCATTGTCGGTCCTGTCGTGGATGCCGATGGCATTTCCAAAAGCATCATGACCGTGAAGTACTCCCGCAAGGCGAGCCCTGAGCAGGTGAAGCGTTTCGAGGAAAACTTCAAGCGCAGCCTGATGCAGTTCTACGGCAATGCCTTGCTTGAATTCAACAACCAGGGCATCACCGTCGCACCTGCCAAGGACGAAGGCGATGACCGCACCAGCGTTGACATGCAGGTCAAGGGCAATAACGGCGCGATCTATCCGGTTTCCTACACGCTGGTCAAGCTGAACGGCGAGTGGAAAGTGCGTAACGTTGTCATCAACGGTATCAATATCGGCAAGCTGTTCCGTGATCAGTTCGCCGATGCCATGCAGCGCAACGGCAACAACCTGGATACCACCATCAACAACTGGGCTGGCGAAGTGGCCAAGACCAAGTCCACCGTAGACGCTGCGCAGAAGCCTGCACAATGACAGAGTCCGCCGTCCGCCTCGTCGGGCCTGGCGAGCTCAGGCTGATTGGTGTGCTGGATTACCGCACCGGGCCACAGCTGCGCAAGCAGGGTGCGGCGCTGATCAAGTCGGGTGATCTGGCCGATCTGGCACTTGATTGCTCGGGCGTCGAGAAATCCAGCAGCGTAGGCCTCGCCTTGCTGCTGGCTTTCATGCGTGATGCACAGGAGGCAGGCAAGTCGATCACTGTCCGCTCGCTGCCTGAAGACATGCGTCAGATAGCCCGTGTATCAGGTCTGACCGAGCTACTGGACACCCACTGACAGGCGTCATCGAAAAAGCCCTTTATCCGGGACCTGCTTGTCGGGCTTCGCATAACATGGGCTTTTTTGTATGATGGCCGACCCGCGCGCGTACAGCGCCGATCGAGGTTAAGCATGCAGGCCGTAGAAGTTAAAAGCTTCCTTGAAGGAAAGCTGCCGGAAATCAAAGTGGAAGTCGAAGGCGAAGGCTGCAACTTCCAGCTGAATATTATCAGCGATGAGTTGGCCGGCCTGAGTCCGGTCAAGCGTCAGCAACAGATTTATACCCATCTGAACCCCTGGATTGCCGATGGCAGCATCCACGCGGTGACCATGAAATTTTTCAGCCGCGCTGCATGGGCCGAGCGTTCCTGAGCCAATTGGTGTCGAGACTCTAATGGATAAATTGATTATTACCGGCGGCGTTCGTCTTGATGGCGAAATTCGCATCTCCGGGGCAAAGAACTCTGCCTTGCCGATCCTTGCCGCCACATTGCTGGCTGACGGGCCGGTTACTGTTCAGAACCTGCCCCACCTGCACGACATCACCACCATGATCGAGCTGTTCGGTCGCATGGGCATCGAGCCTGTGATCGATGAAAAGCTCAGCGTCGAGATCGACCCGCGCACCATCAAGACTCTGGTCGCCCCGTACGAACTGGTGAAAACCATGCGTGCGTCGATTCTGGTATTGGGCCCGATGGTCGCTCGCTTCGGCGAGGCCGAAGTGGCGCTGCCAGGCGGCTGCGCCATTGGTTCTCGTCCGGTTGATCTGCATATTCGTGGTCTTGAGGCCATGGGCGCGATCATCGATGTCGAGGGTGGCTACATCAAGGCCAAGGCACCCGAGGGTGGCTTGCGTGGTGCCAACTTCTTCTTCGATACCGTGAGTGTGACCGGTACTGAAAACATCATGATGGCCGCCAGCCTCGCCAACGGCCGCAGCGTTCTGCAGAACGCTGCTCGCGAGCCCGAGGTTGTCGATCTGGCCAACTTCCTGATCGCGATGGGCGCAAAAATTCACGGCGCAGGCACCGACACCATCACTATCGATGGCGTCAAGCGTCTGGGCCCGGCCACCTACAAGGTCATGCCTGACCGTATCGAGACCGGCACCTATCTGGTAGCCGCTGCCGTTACCGGTGGTCGCGTCAAGGTCAAGGACACTGATCCGACCATCCTTGAAGCGGTGCTGCTCAAGCTTCAGGAAGCCGGTGCCGAAGTCACGACCGGTGAAGACTGGATCGAGCTGAACATGCACGGCAAGCGTCCAAAGGCTGTCAACGTGCGTACCGCGCCGTATCCTGCGTTTCCGACCGACATGCAGGCGCAGTTCATCTCGCTCAATGCGATTGCCGAAGGTACGGGTGCGGTCATCGAGACCATCTTTGAAAACCGCTTCATGCACGTGTATGAAATGCACCGCATGGGCGCTCAGATCCAGGTTGAAGGCAACACTGCCATTGTCACCGGCACCGAAGTGCTCAAGGGCGCGCCAGTCATGGCGACCGACCTGCGTGCATCGGCCAGTCTGGTGATCTCTGCGCTGGTTGCCCAGGGCGACACGCTGATCGACCGCATCTACCACATCGACCGTGGTTACGAGTGCATCGAAGAGAAGCTGCAAATGCTGGGCGCCAAGATCCGCCGCGTTCCGGGCTAGTAGCGCGTGGCCCTGATGCCACTGGCATCGGAGCCGCCTGTTCTGTCG
This sequence comes from Pseudomonas meliae, assembly GCF_001400515.1. Lineage (NCBI taxonomy): Bacteria > Pseudomonadati > Pseudomonadota > Gammaproteobacteria > Pseudomonadales > Pseudomonadaceae > Pseudomonas > Pseudomonas meliae. Next base: position 42,605 of record NZ_LJQT01000019.1, read on the forward strand.
CGGGTGTGATTTCTGATTCGTTTCACTTCAGGCCGAACACGCTTGAGGGTTGTCATGCGCCGCTTGCGTCGTGACAAAAGTTTCCTGATAAGGACTTACGTTTCCCATGTTGACCATCGCACTGTCCAAGGGCCGCATTCTTGACGACACCCTGCCGCTTCTCGCTGAAGCGGGCATCGTGCCGACCGAGAATCCGGACAAGAGCCGCAAGCTCATCATCCCCACGACTCAGGCCGATGTGCGCCTGCTGATCGTGCGTGCCACCGATGTGCCGACCTATGTCGAGCATGGTGCCGCCGATCTGGGCGTCGCGGGCAAGGATGTGTTGATGGAATATACCGGCCAGGGCCTTTACGAGCCTCTGGACCTGCAGATTGCCAAGTGCAAGCTGATGACTGCCGGTGCCATCGGTGCGGTCGAGCCCAAGGGCCGTCTGCGCGTGGCGACCAAGTTCGTCAACGTTGCCAAGCGTTACTACGCCGAACAGGGTCGTCAGGTCGATATAATCAAGCTGTACGGTTCCATGGAGCTGGCACCGCTGATCGGTCTGGCAGACAAGATCATCGACGTAGTCGACACCGGTAATACCTTGCGAGCCAATGGCCTTGAGCCTCAGGAACTGATCGCTACCATCAGCTCGCGTCTGGTAGTCAACAAGGCTTCCATGAAGATGCAGCACGCACGCATTCAGGCCCTCATCGACACCCTGCGCAAGGCAGTGGAGTCGCGACACCGTAGCTGATTCATTCACGCAACGTTGAGTTGCGTCCAGCTATCCGTGTCATAGCCAAATTTCTCAGGTGCCTGCGCGGATAGCTTGGTAGCTTTAGGCTCCTGAGCATCCGCCAATTATTGAGGCCCCCGCTATGACCACGCCCACTGCAATTCGCCGACTCGACGCTGCTGACCCGGATTTCGCACGACATCTGGATCACCTGCTGAGCTGGGAAAGCGTGTCTGACGACTCGGTCAACCAGCGCGTGCTCGACATCATCAAGGCGGTACGTGATCGCGGCGACGAGGCGTTGGTCGAGTTCACCCAGAAGTTTGACGGGCTGCAGGTCGCGTCGATGGCCGACCTGATTCTGCCTCGCGAGCGCTTGGGACTGGCATTGACCCGCATCACGCCGGTG
>NZ_LJQT01000019.1:43747-46095 GCF_001400515.1 Pseudomonas meliae
CGAGGCGCTGGAAAAAGCCGCCGAGCGTGTGCGCAGCTACCACGAGAAACAGAAACAGGATTCCTGGAGCTATACCGAGGCCGATGGCACGGTGCTGGGCCAGAAGGTTACGCCGCTGGACCGCGCAGGCCTGTATGTGCCCGGTGGCAAAGCCTCGTACCCGTCTTCGGTATTGATGAATGCCATTCCGGCCAAAGTGGCGGGCGTGACCGAGGTGGTCATGGTCGTGCCGACACCGCGTGGTGAAATCAACGAACTGGTGCTGGCCGCTGCCTGTATTGCGGGTGTCGACCGGGTGTTCACCATCGGCGGTGCGCAAGCTGTGGCAGCGCTGGCCTACGGCACTGAAAGCGTGCCAAAGGTCGATAAGGTTGTCGGCCCCGGGAATATTTATGTGGCCACCGCCAAGCGCCACGTATTCGGTCAGGTCGGGATCGACATGATCGCCGGTCCTTCCGAGATTCTTGTGGTGTGTGACGGCCAGACCGATCCTGACTGGATTGCCATGGACCTGTTCTCCCAGGCCGAGCACGATGAAGATGCCCAGGCCATTCTGGTCAGCCCGGATGCCGATTTTCTCGAAAAGGTTGCCGCCAGTATCACGCGTCTGCTGCCAACCATGGAGCGCGCGGCTATCGTCGAAACGTCGATCAACGGTCGCGGCGCATTGATAAAAGTGGCAGACATGGCGCAAGCCATCGAAGTTGCCAATCGCATTGCGCCTGAGCACCTTGAATTGTCCGTCGCCGATCCGGAAGTCTGGCTGCCGCAGATCCGCCATGCGGGTGCGATCTTCATGGGGCGCCACACCTCCGAAGCACTGGGCGACTATTGCGCAGGTCCCAACCACGTACTGCCGACCTCCGGCACGGCACGTTTTTCCTCGCCGCTGGGCGTGTACGATTTTCAGAAGCGCTCGTCTATCATCTACTGCTCGCCGCAGGGTGCGTCCGAGCTGGGTAAGACAGCGTCGGTGCTGGCTCGTGGCGAATCCCTTAGCGGCCATGCCCGCAGTGCTGAATATCGAATTACTGATCCCGACTGGAAAGCAGGCAATACAGAGGACGGCAAATAATGAGCAAATTCTGGAGTCCTTTCGTTAGCGATCTGGTGCCTTATGTGCCGGGCGAGCAGCCGAAGTTGACCCGGCTGGTCAAGCTCAATACCAATGAAAACCCGTATGGCCCGTCGCCCAAGGCTGTCGAGGCCATGCGTGCCGCGCTGACCGACGACTTGCGTCTGTACCCGGCCCCCAACAGCGACCTGCTCAAGCACGCTGTCGCCGATTACTACAAGGTGCAGCCCAATCAGGTGTTCCTGGGCAATGGCTCGGATGAAGTGCTGGCGCACATTTTCCACGCTTTGTTTCAGCACGATGCTCCGCTGCTGTTTCCGGACATCAGCTACAGCTTCTATCCGGTCTACTGCGGTCTGTACGGGATCGATTACGAAATGATCGCGCTGGACGATCAGTTCCAGATTCGTGCCGAAGACTACGCCAGACCCAATGCCGGGATCATTTTCCCTAACCCGAATGCACCGACCGGTTGCCTGCTCGGTCTGGACAAGGTCGAGCAGATTATCAAGGCCAGCCCGGATTCAGTGGTCGTCGTTGACGAAGCGTACATCGACTTTGGTGGCGAGACCGCGATCACGCTGGTTGATCGCTACCCGAACCTGCTGGTCACTCAGACCTTGTCAAAGTCGCGCTCGCTGGCCGGTCTGCGTGTCGGCCTGGCGGTGGGGCATCCTGATCTGATCGAAGCGCTGGAGCGGGTCAAGAACAGCTTCAACTCCTATCCGCTGGACCGTATGGCCAATGTGGGTGGTGCGGCAGCTTTCGAGGACCGCGAGCACTTCGAGTCGACCCGCAACAAGGTCATCGAAAGTCGCGAGGCGCTGGTCGAACAGTTGCAGGGCAAAGGCTTCGAAGTGCTGCCTTCGGCAGCGAACTTCATCTTCGCCCGCCACCCGCAACACGATGCTGCAGCCCTGGCTGCGAAACTGCGCGAGCAGGGCGTCATCGTCCGCCACTTCAAACAGCAGCGAATCGCCCAGTTCCTGCGTATCAGCATCGGCACGCCAGAGCAGCATCAGGCGTTGCTGGAAGGTCTGGGCGACATCTGAGACGCGGATCGGTCAGCCCGAAAACAGGCTGACCTTGCGCTGCCACAGGATCATCGATGCCGCAGAGCATCCGCATGGCCTGGAAACACCGCCGACCTATGTGAGTAATCCAAATGGCTCGAAAACATTCCGGGTCTGCGGGAGCGAGCTTGCTCGCGAAGAAGCCCGTGCAGCCGCTGAAACTCCATTGATCAGGTAATCCGCCTTCGCGAGCAAGCTCG
>NZ_LJQT01000004.1:0-1121 GCF_001400515.1 Pseudomonas meliae
TAAAGCATGCGCCGGTCGTTCCAGGGCAGCTTGCGGGCCTCCCACAACGTGTCCCAGGACAAGCCCGCGAAGTGCCCCTGGGTCAGTTGCAGAAACATCGCACCCCCTGCATAAAGACCTGCCACGAAGAACACCAGCATCAATGCGATGACCAGTAATGTCAGTCTCCACCACATAAACGTCTCCTGTCACCCTGCCGGGCGAGCGTGTGCTCGGTCCCCTGAACCTGAGCACGTGCCGCCTCGAATGCTGCGAACGTGTTCGGATAAGGCTGCATCGCTTCGATCATCGTGAACACTTGCCCCAATGCATCACGGTTGTGCCGCTCACGTTCTACAAGGGCTTTCTCCAGGCCGTGTGCAGGATTGCGCGTAATGCTGTTGTGCAAGGTGACGTAATCCATCTGGATGGCTTCGGCCACTGCGTAGAACTGTGAGTAATTGAGCAGCAGAATGTATGGCTGCGTGGGTGGCTCGGGCCTTTCTGCTACGCGCTTACCGCTACCGCGTGTTGCAAACTTCCGAGTAAAAATCCGTTTCAACCACATGACCCACTCCTATTTAGCTCGTTGACGCTGACCATTGAGCAAGGCCAGCTTGTATTCGGGTTCGTAATGCACTTCAAGGATGTCCTGCTTTTCCATGTACACCACCACATCGAATGAGGTCCGTACCAGGCGCTCGATGTAAGCGTAGTCCAGGCCCTTGCCGACTTCCGACTGCTTCACCAGGCCGCACACACGCGCATAGCCCCCTTCACTGTCGTTGGCGTGCGCCGTGGTCACGGTGCCCTTGGTGCCGGTGTTCAGAATCTCGATGAAGTGCCACACCTCGTCACCCGTCAGCTCGGTCAGGAACAGGTGGTCGGGCTTCATCCGCAGCGAGCTGGCCACCAGGGCTTTGGGTCCCACCACATGCCCGTAGAACAGATGCACATGGTTGGGATGAAACGGCAGGGGGTCTTCCAGCATTTCCTGGATCGTGACCATGCGCCGGTGAGCCGGAAACAGGTCGATCAGCGTCTTGCCGTAGGTGGTTTTTCCCGAGCCAGGCCCGCCGAACACGATGATGTTCTGGAGATGGGCGACGGCCATTTCCATGAACGAGTCCCAGTCGCCGGGG
>NZ_LJQT01000081.1:0-160 GCF_001400515.1 Pseudomonas meliae
GGGCGGTGCGGGGGCAACGCCTACTTACTGGTGTTACGGGTATTACCGGGTTGCTTTGCCAAACGGTACACACGGACACGGGCATAGCCTGACTCACTATTGGCGAGCGTGGTCCAGCTCCCCTTGTGGCCGGTGTTCAGCCTCTCGATAAACGGCGTGA
>NZ_LJQT01000081.1:179-324 GCF_001400515.1 Pseudomonas meliae
ACCCGCCAACACGATGGTTATGGTGAAGTTCGCCAACATGGCTTCTGCTGATGCAGCAGAGAGCGCCAGTACGTCTTTTGCGTCACTTTTTGCGAACACTTTTTCGGTGGTCATCGTAATGCCTCGTCTGTTGTCTGAATGCATG
>NZ_LJQT01000359.1:0-29351 GCF_001400515.1 Pseudomonas meliae
GGCTACTTCAGACCTTCCCTGGCTCCTGAATGCCCGATGCATATTAATTCGATAAGCAGACCACGATGCCGACACCCAGAACTGTTCGTCCAGAGGTTGTTACCTTACTTGCCAGCGCCTTTCTGTTACTGGGTTTCAATATAAATCTGTGGCAGCATCTTTTCGCGATTACCAGCTCCGATGCCAAAGGCCTGGCCATGCGTTTTGCATTCGGGCTGATGATTTTCTGCGTATTCAATATCGTTCTGACGCTGTTGGCATTTCGCCGTGTGTTTAAGCCTGTGGTGATCGCTCTGTTTATGATCAGCGCCGGGGTGGTGTATTTCATGACCGAGTACGGTGTCATGATTGACGCCGGGATGTTCCGAAACTTCGCCGAAACCAACGTGACGGAAGTGCAAGGGCTGCTCTCTTTTAAACTGGCGTTGTATATCGTTCTGTTGGGCGTACTGCCTTCGCTGATTCTATGGAAACTGCCGATCAGCTACCGTCGCTGGCACCTGGAACTGTTCAGCAAGCTGGTGGTAGGCGTGGTCTGTTGCGTGGCAATAGGCGGCGTTGCGCTGGCGAATTATCAAGGCTTGTCCTCGTTGTTCCGCAACCATCACGAATTGCGCCTGATGGTCGTGCCAAGCAATTACATCGGTGCCTCGATTGGCTACCTGAGCGAGCAGGTGATCTCCGCACAGCGCCCGTTCGTCAAGATTGGCGAGGACGCCAAACGGTCGGCGGACTGGGCCACGCATGCCCGTAAGTCGTTGACCGTACTGGTGGTGGGCGAAAGTGCCCGTGCCGAAAACTTCGGGATTCTTGGCTATGGTCGCGACACCACGCCCAACCTCAACAAGGAGAGCGGGTTGGTGGCGTTTACCGATGTTTACTCGTGCGGCACCGAAACCGCAGTGTCGGTGCCGTGCATGTTCTCCAACATGGGTCGCAAGAACTACAACGCAACCAAGGCCCGTAATCAGGAAGGTTTGCTGGATGTCCTGAAACGTGCCGGTATAGAAGTGGTGTGGCGTGATAATCAGGCCGGCTGCAAAGGGACCTGTGATCGAGTGACCTTCCAGGATGTCAGTAATCTCAAGGACCCGCTGCTGTGCAACAGCCATGAATGCCGCGACGAGATACTGTTGCAAAACCTGCAGGGTTTTATCGACAGCCTCGACAAGGACACTGTTCTGGTGCTGCACCAGATGGGTAGCCATGGCCCTGAATACTTCAAGCGTTACCCTAAAGAGTTTGAAAAGTTTACGCCGGTGTGTGAAAGCAATGCCTTGAACAATTGCAGCCGGGACAGCATCGTCAATGCCTACGACAACACACTGTTGTATACCGATCACGTACTGGCCACGTTGATTGATCTGTTGCGCAGTAATCAAAACAAGGTCGACACTGCCATGGTGTACCTGTCGGACCATGGTGAGTCGCTTGGCGAGTACAACTTGTTCTTGCACGGCACACCGTATGTACTGGCTCCTGATCAGCAAAAGCATGTGCCGATGCTTATCTGGTTGTCCGATACCTATCAGAAGTCCTTTGCAGTCAGCCCGGAGTGCCTGGCCAAACAGCGCAATGCGCCGTTGAGCCAGGACAATCTCTTTCATTCAATGCTCGGCTTGTTGAAAGTCGACACCCAGGTCTACAACCCAAGCCTGGATATGTTCTCCGGGTGCCGCACTGAGCTGGCGGCCGCTGACAAGCAGTAAAATCTGTGCTTGCTCAGGATAGAGATCGTTTCCACGCTTGCGTGGGGACGCTCATCCTTGGCCCTTTTGCCAGGCAACAGTTCCTCCTGTCCGTCATTTGCGTGAAGATACGCCAGACCGGGACGACAGACGCGCGATAATCTCCCATCACGATATATACTGCGCGCCATTGTTGAAGGGAGAGCCGTGTGGCCATCGATATTCACTGGATTCGCGACGACGACAGCCTCGCCCGGTATTGCGCAGAATGGCAGTTGCTGCCTTTTGTCGCGCTCGACACCGAGTTTATGCGGGTCGATACTTTTTATCCGATAGCAGCGCTACTGCAGATTGGCGACGGGCAAAGCGCCTGGCTTATTGATCCTTTGCTGATCAACGACTGGCGGCCGCTGTCCGCGTTGCTTGAAAACCCCGACGTCATCAAAGTGGTGCACGCGTGCAGCGAGGACCTCGAAGTTTTGCTGCGTCTGACTGGCAGCCTGCCGGTGCCGTTGTTTGATACCCAGTTGGCAGCCGCTTACCTGAACCTCGGTTTTTCCATGGGCTATTCGCGTCTGGTGCAGGAGGTCCTCAACATCGACCTGCCCAAGGGCGAAACCCGTTCTGACTGGCTGCAACGTCCGCTGTCGGAGACGCAGATCAGTTACGCCGCCGAAGATGCTGTGCACCTTGCCGAACTGTTCGCCATCCTGCGTCCGCGTTTGTCCGATGACAAATACGCCTGGCTGCTGGATGACGGTGCTGAACTGGTCGCCAACCTGCGCCGCGAAGTTGACCCGTACGAGGTGTACCGTGAGGCCAAACTGGCCTGGAAACTGTCCCGCGCCCAGTTGGCGGTGCTGCGTGAGTTGTGTGCCTGGCGTGAGCGCGAGGCGCGCGCCCGCAACCTGCCGCGCAACCGCATTGTGCGTGAGCACTCGCTGTGGCCATTGGCCAAGACGCAGCCGGATAACCTCGCCGCACTGGGGCGTATCGAAGACATGCACCCGCGCACCGTTCGCCATGACGGCGAGTTTCTGCTTGAGCTGATAAAGACCGCAGGCACGCTTCCGCCAGAAGAGTGGCCGCCTGCATTGCCTGAGCCACTGCCCATTGATGCGGCCGGGTCGATCAAGCGTCTGCGTGCAATCGGTCAGCAATACGCCGAGCAACTGGACATGGCCCCGGAGTTGATGCTGCGCAAGAAGACTCTCGAAGCGCTGCTCAAGAGCGGCTACCCCGACGGTCCTTACCAATTGCCCGACTCGCTGCGTGGCTGGCGTCGCGAGTTGATGGGTCAGGCGCTGCTGGACAGCCTGGCCACCCCCGGAGAACAGTCTTGAAGCGTATCTGCTCGATTTATCGCAGCCCGAAAAGAAACGAGATGTACCTTTACGTCTTGAAAAGCGATGTCCTCAAACGCGTGCCGCCTGAACTGCTGGTCGCGTTTGGCAAGCCGGTTCATGCATTTGACCTGGTCCTGAGTCCCGAGCGTGCGCTGTCGCGCGACCCANNAGCGAGGACATCAATGTGGTGCTGGAGAATCTCGACAGCCAGGGCTATCACCTGCAGATGCCCCCTGCCGAAGATGACTACATCGAGCATTTGCCGGAAGAGCTGCTGCGCCGCAACGATCCGATGTAATGGTTGCTCACGTTGTAAAGCGGTCCACATCGCCGTGGGCTGCCTGTCCTGTTTTTAAGGTTTTTGAAACATGCGCGTTCTGATTGCCGAGCACGATTATCACGTTTACACCCAATTGTTGCACCAGGCTGCGCCTGATCTGGAAGTCTTCAGCACGGGCGACTCTGCCGAGCTGTCGCGAATGGCCAGCGATTGCCCGGTCTGGCTGGGACAGCCGGACCTGATGGCCAACCTGCTACGTCAAGGGCACAAGCCTCAGTGGCTGCAATCCACCTGGGCGGGTATTACGCCACTGCTGGCCGACAGCCTGTCGCGCGAGTATCGCCTGACGCGTGCAGTCGGGATTTTCGGTCAGGTCATGGCCGAATTCGTTTTGACCTACATGCTCGGCCACGAGCGTGAGGTGCTGGCGCGTTTGATGAGTCAGGTCGAGCGCAAGTGGGACAATCGTACTGGCCAGAGTCTGTCTGGTCGCAAGGTATTGATCGTGGGCGCCGGTGATATCGGCCAGCGTGTCGCCGAGTTTCTTTTGCCGTTCGGTGTGCACGTCTACGGCGTGGCCTCCAGTGCGCGCACTCAGGCGCCGTTCATCGAGGTAACAGCGCTGTCTGACATGACGAGGCTGCTTGGCGAGATGGATTACGTCATCAATCTACTGCCCAATACACCTGAGCCCCACGACCTGTATGACGCGAAGCTGTTCGCCAGCTTCAAGCCAACGGCGCTGTTCATTAACGTTGGGCGCGGTGTAGCGGTTGTGGACGCAGATCTGGTCGAGGCGTTGAAGGAAGGCCATCTGGCCGGTGCGGTCATTGACGTCTGCCGTCAGGAGCCTTTGCCGCAGCGCCATCCATTCTGGACCGCCTATGGTCTGCTGTTGACCGGTCACAGTTCGGCACCGACATCGCCGGTAGCCATGACCGAGCTTTTCGTTGAAAACCTCAAGGCGTTTCAGGCTGGAGAAGCACTGCGCGGAGAGGTCGATTTTTCGCGAGGTTTATTGAAGCCGTTCCGAACGAGCCGACGTTTAGGCGTCGGTTCGTCGGCTCGTCGGCATCGATTGCAGAGAACAGTCAGTTACAGCGAAAATCACCCTCAGCAGCCAGTTCTGCCAGTGGCTTGCGCGGGCTTGGCGCTTCGCGGCCTTGCAGGTATTCCGGCAGCGTCGACTTGTCACCGATTTTGCCGATGGCTACGGCAGCGTGCAGTGCGTAATCCTCTGGAATGTTCAGCTCCTTGCGGGTCAGGTCCTGATCGAAGCCCGCCATGCCGTGGGTGTGCCAGCCGCTCAGGCTCGCTTGCAGCGCAAGATAACCCCAGGCCGAGCCGGTATCGAAGGTGTGCCACAAGGCCGGGCTTTCTTCGGTTGCGCCTGGCGCGACGAAGGTGGTCTTGGAGACAATGATCACCAATGCTGCTGCATGTTGCGCCCAGTTGCGGTTGAACTCGTTGAGCAGGCCCAGATAACGCTCCCAGTTAGGCGTGTCGCGACGTGCATACAGAAAACGCCAAGGCTGCGTGTTGTAGGCCGAGGGTGCCCAGCGTGCCGCTTCGAAAAAGCTCAGCAGGGTTTCCTGATCGATGCTTTCGCCACTGAATGCACGTGGCGACCAGCGCTCGGTGAATTGCGGGTCGATAGGGTGATCGGCGATGCGAGGGTTCGTGCTCATGAAAGTCCTTGATAGCGAAGGTGAAAAACGAGCGTGGCTTGATGGGCCGTGGTCGGCAGGCATCGCTTGAGCGCACTGGAAAACCCGTTAACGCTACTGTTTTGCCCTGTCGCTGACAAGTCCCGGCTACCGGCAGTCGCAAGTGCTTGGCCCGCACCCCTTGTACCTCTAGACTGACGGCCTTTTCATTTTCGATACCGTTGTCCGAACCATGGCCGCTAAAGTTGAACCCTTCTGGATTCGCAAGACCCTCGACCAGCTCAACACCGAGGAGTGGGAATCGTTGTGCGATGGCTGTGGCTTGTGCTGCCTGCAGAAGCTGGAAGACGAAGAAGACAACAGCGTTTATTACACGCGGATCGCTTGCAAGCTGCTGGACCTGAAGACCTGCCAGTGCTCCGACTACGCCAATCGTCGTGCGTCGGTGCCTGACTGTATTCAGCTGACGCCGGGGCAGGCAGATGAATTCAAATGGCTACCGCCCACCTGTGGCTATCGGCTGGTCAGCGAGGGCAAGGATTTGCCGCTCTGGCATCATTTGGTGTGTGGTGATCGCACGGCTGTGCATCACGAGCGTATCTCCCAGTCAGGCCGCATGCTCAGCGAGAACAGTGTGGCTGAAGACGACTGGGAGGATTACCTGATCTTTCGCGCAGGTTGAGCGTTTAAACGACCGGCTTTGGCTCGGCCAGCGCTTCCACACCTTTGACAGCAGCGTTTTTCACCGCGTTTTCGGCGTCGTCTTTCAGGTTGTTCAACTGGGCACCGGCACGTTCGATGGTCGAGCGGGCGCTGTGCAGGTCGCTGCGACCTTTTTCCACCAGGCTTTTGGCCGAGCAGTGACCGCTGATGCCGCGAGCCAGCACTGCGCCGCCGATGGCCAGTTGGATCAGGCCCAGAAAGCCGCCACGACGGACACCTTTGCCCATCATCAGTACACCGCCAGCCAGTGAGCCAATGCGCTCCCAGCCGTGGACGTTCTGATCAAGGTTGCGCTGCAGCAGTTCAGGTGTGTCGATGCGTTCGATAATCGGGGTGTCGCGCATGATGGCTCTCCATGAGGCGGTAATTCGCAGGAAGTAGGTAGTAAACCGGTTCAGAGAAACTGACTGCTCGCCCGCGACACAGGTTCAATGCTTTTCCGTCAGCGGTCGCTGGCCGGGTCGATTTTCTCGCGACCGAACTGTGGCCCCGAGCGGGTATTGATGCCTTTGGCCATGCGGTCGTAGAGCACAACGTTGACGGTTGCGGCCAGATTCATGCAGCCCTCGGTCGGGATATAGACCACGTCTTCACACCAGTCGCGAATGTCCTGATCCAGCGAGCCGTCTTCCGGGCCGAAGATATACAGCGCGCGGTCAGGGTGCGTGTATTCAGGCAGGGCACGGGCGCCGTCGACCAGTTCAACGGCCACCGGAATGCAACCCAGCGGCAGAATGCTTTTGAGGTCTTCGATGCCGATCAGCGGGATGTCCTGATGGATTTTCTTGGTGTCGGTGATGAAATCCCGCGCACGCTCATAGCGTTTACCGGTATAGAACACCGACGCCACACCGTAGCAGCCGGCTGCTCGCATGACGGAGCCGACATTTTCCGGGGACTTGGGGTTGTAAAGACCGATGCAGGCGTACCGTTTATTGGCCACGGGGAGGGTGCTCTGAAGAAAACCGGGGATTATACGGCAGCGTCAGAGCAATGCCATTTTCAATTCCGACGCTCAGAACCACATGCGTAAACCGACGACCAGCCGCGCATCGGCAACGTCCTCGCCGTCTTCGCGTGCGTAATCGGCAGTATTGCCGTAGGACCTATCCCAGGTTACGCCAACGTAAGGAGCGAATTGCGGGGTGATTTCATAGCGCAGCCGAAGACCGAACTCACTGGTCGACAGGCCCGAGCCATTGCCGCGTTGCGGGTCGTTCTTGCCGTAGAAATTCAGCTCGGCAGTGGGTTGAAGAATCAGATTGTTGGTCAGCAGCAGGTCGTAGTCAGCTTCCAGGCGCGCAGCGGTCTGCCCGGCTTCACCGATGAATGCGGTGGCTTCGATATCAAGATCCGAAATCGCCTGCCCTTGCAGGCCGAAAGCCGCCCAGGTTTGTGGCGCGCTAGGTTTGAAGTCCTGGCGTGCCCCGGCGACTACGTCCCACGATGAGCTGACGGCATGACCCCATAACGCCTGGACTTCCGCTTCCTCGGTCTTGCCGTTGGTGCGCTCGCCCTCTGAACGCAGCAGCAAGCGGTCGACATCACCGCCAATCCAGCCGGACAGGTCCCAGGCCAGCGCGCTGCCGTCGTTTGCGTCCTGCCATTCCAGCTTGTCGGCCAGAAAGTAACTGTTGATGGCGCTGTCGTGGACCTGATGCCCGCTATGGCTGGCGTACACCGCAGCCCGGTCGGCGTCGGTGACAGGCGGGATTGGTGTCCGGCTCTGCATTGGGGCGGCATTGTGCTCGCTGGCGTCCATAGGCATCGAGTGGCTGCCATGATCCATGCCTTCCATGCCATCCATTCCGGCAGCCAGCGTGGTTGCCCAGGGTGTTATGGCCAGGCCTGCCGTCAGCAGCAGGGTTGGCAGGCAGGACGAGTTGCGCAATCCATTCACCGGTAAAATCCTCATTCTTCCACCCGTACTTCGCGGAACATGCCCATTTCCATGTGGTACAGCATGTGACAGTGATAAGCCCAACGGCCCAGTGCGTCAGCGGTGACGCGATAGCTGCGGCGTGACCCCGGAGGCATGTCGATGGTGTGTTTGCGCACCATGAACTGACCGTTTTCGTCTTCCAGATCGCTCCACATGCCGTGCAGATGGATGGGGTGAGACATCATCGTGTCGTTGACCAGCACGACACGCACTCGCTCGCCGTACTTGAGCATGAGCGGTTTGGCGTCCGAGAATTTCACGCCGTCGAACGACCAGGCGAATTTTTCCATGTGCCCGGTCAGGTGCAGCTCGATCGTGCGGCTGGGCTCACGACCGTCCGGGTCTTCGAAGGTGCTGCGCAGGTCTGCGTAAGTCAGAACTCTGCGCCCGTTGTTCCTGAGGCCGATGCCCGGATCGTCGAGTTTGGGCGAGGTGCTCATGGCCTGCATGTCGACCAGCGGATTGTTTTGTTCGCTGTCCGGGTGTGGCTGCATGGCAGGTGTTTCTTTCATTGGCATCTTGCTGTGGTCCATGTCGGGCATCGAGTCATGGCCCATCTTGCTGTGGTCCATGCCTGACATGTCGTCCATTGCCGGGGCTGCGCCGTGGTTCATGCTGCCATGATCCATGCCCGCCATGCCCACATCATTCATGCTCAGCAATGGGCGTGGATCCAGGGGCGGGACGACGGCCTGCAAGCCGGGCCTGCTGGCCAGGGTGCCGCAGGCGTAGCCGGTGCGGTCCATCGACTGGGCGAACAGCGTGTAGGCACCTTCGGCAGGCTCGACGATCACATCGAAGGTTTCTGCCACTGCGATGCGCAATTCATCGACCGTTACTGGCTTGACGTGCAAGCCATCGCTGGCGACTACGGTCATTTTCAGGCCCGGGATACGCACGTCGAAATACGTCATGGCCGAGCCGTTGATCAAGCGCAGTCGAATCCGCTCGCCAGGCTTGAACAGCCCGGTCCAGTTCATGTCCGGGGCCTGGCCGTTCATCAGGTAGGTGTAGGTCGCGCCGCTGACATCCGCCAGGTCAGTCGGCTCCATCCCCATTTTCGCCCACATCCAGCGATCACGAGTGGTCTCGCTCCAGCCTTTCTCACCGACGTCGTTGATGAAGTCGCCGACAGTACGCTTGTTATTGTTGTAATAATCGGACTGTTTCTTGAGCGTTTTCATCAGTTGAAGCGGCTCTTCGTCGGTCCAGTCGCTGAGCATGATCACGTGTTCGCGGTCGTATTTGAATGACTCTGGCTCTTTGGCGTCGATCACCAGCGGCCCGTAAACCCCCGACTGTTCCTGAAAGCCCGAGTGGCTGTGGTACCAATAGGTGCCGTTCTGTTTGACCTTGAAGCGATAGACGTACATGCCATCGGCCGCGATACCGTCGAAGCTCAGCCCCGGCACGCCGTCCATGTTGGCGGGCAGAATGATGCCGTGCCAGTGGATCGAGGTGGCTTCGTCGAGACGGTTTTTTACCCTGATGGTCACCGTATCGCCTTCGCGCCAGCGCAACAGCGGGCCTGGAATACCGCCGTTGATCGTCATCGCGGTTCTGGTATTACCCGTGATATTGACCTGGGTTTCGCCGACATACAGATCGAACTCGGTGCCGGACAGCCCGGCCGGCTGACCCGGGTTCGGAACCGCCCATGCCGGACTGCGCCACAGCCCCAGGCCGCCGAGGATGCCACTGGCGGCAAGCCCTTTCACAAAGGTTCGTCTTGAGGTTCGGGTGGGCATGGCGAAATATCCGGTCGGTCGGGTGGCCGCAGGCCAGGAGAAGTGCGGGTAGGGCGGGGGAGCGTGGGGCGTTGAAGGTACCGAGGTCACTCGTCCTTTTTCATCAGCCCGGCCAGTGCAGCGAACGGGTTGTGGGTCGCCTTGGCGGTTTTCGGACTGCCCAGGGAGCCATCGGCGAAGTACTGCTGATCGGTGTAACGCGAGTGCTCGTTGTCGTGGCAATACAGGCACAGCAGCTCCCAGTTGGAACCGTCCTGCGGGTTGTTGTCATGGTTGTGGTCGCGGTGGTGCACGGTCAGTTCGCTGAGACGTTTGCCAGCGAACTCGCGGGCGCAACGGCCGCAAACGTGCGGGTACATGCGCAACGCCTTGTCGCGGTAACCCATTTCTCGGTCGCGCTGGGCGTCGGCCAGAATGCGGTCCAGCTTGGCAGTATGGGAAGGAGGATTGGCCGTGCTCATGGTGTCACCTGTGCGTGTGCGCATTGAAAGCGGAATATCGGCAAGTTTAGCGCCAGATGGGCAAACTCACACCTGCTGAGACAGTAATTGGCCGTCGACCATGCGCAGGCGCCTGGACAACGAGATGGCCAGGGCACGAATGATCTTGGCGGCGATTTTCGGCGCTTCGTCGAGCATCTTGTCCAGAGAGTCGCGTCCCAGGTTCAATAACTGGCATTGGGTGGCCGCGATACAGCTGGCCGAGCGACGTTCGCCATCCAGTACAGCCATTTCCCCGAACGCCCGCCCGCGCCGCAGAACGGCGATTTCGACCTGTTGACCGTCTGCGGCAAGTTTCTGCACAGACACAGTGCCTTGATGAATGATGCACATGAATGTCCCGGCATCGCCCTCGGCAAAGATGGTCTCGCCTTTTTCGATGTCGGTAATGCTGAAATACCCGGCTACAGTCACGAAGTCGCCGGGCAGCAGCGTGTCGAACAGGCCGCAGTCCAGCAGCATGTCGCGTATGGCGTTGTTCAGGTTGGACAATGGTTCTGACATGGTTCGGTCTTTCAATCCTGATACGAAGGGGGCAGCTCCGTGCCCCCCGATGCTAGTAAGACAGGTGTTTCACGCCAAGTTCATTCGGCGATCTGCAATACCTTGAAGATAAACGCGTACTCCAGCGCCACGTCACGCAACCCTTGATAGCGACCGCTCATGCCGCCGTGTCCGGCACCCAGTTCGGTCTTGAGCAGCAGCAGATTATCGTCGGTTTTGCTGGCGCGTAACTTCGCGACCCATTTGGCGGCTTCCCAATACTGCACACGGCTGTCGTTGTAACCGGCGATGACCAGCATGGCCGGGTACGCCTGAGCGCTGACGTTCTCATAAGGCGCGTAGGACTTGATGCGCTCATAGACCTCAGGCTCCTGCGGGTTGCCCCATTCGTCGTATTCGGTGACGGTCAACGGCAGGTCCGGATCGAGCATGGTGTTCAGCACATCGACGAACGGCACTTCGGCAATTGCTGCCTTGAACAGCTCGGGTCGCTGATTGAGCACGGCACCGATCAGCAGGCCACCGGCGCTGCCGCCGCTGATCACAAGCTGTTCGGCGCTGGTCAGGCCCTGAGCAACAAGATGTTCGGCGCAGGCAATGAAGTCGCCGAAGGTGTTCTGTTTATGTTCCTGCTTGCCATTGCGGTACCAGGCCTCGCCCAGCTCGCCACCGCCGCGTACATGGGCGATGGCAAAGGCCACGCCACGTTCAAGCAGGCTCAGCCGCGCGTGGGAAAACCACGGGTCGAGGCTTTCGCCGTAGGCACCGTAGCCGTACAGATACAGAGGGGTCGCCTTGCCGGCCAGTTCGCGCTTGACCACCAGGCTGATCGGCACCTGAGTGCCATCACTGGCGGTGGCCCACAGACGCTGGCTGACGTAGGCGTCGGCGTTGAAAGTGCCCAGCACCGGCGTTTCCTTGAGCACTACCTGCTCGCCGCTGGCCAGGGTCAGTTGACGCACCTG
Organism: Pseudomonas meliae; assembly: GCF_001400515.1. Taxonomy (NCBI): domain Bacteria; kingdom Pseudomonadati; phylum Pseudomonadota; class Gammaproteobacteria; order Pseudomonadales; family Pseudomonadaceae; genus Pseudomonas; species Pseudomonas meliae. The sequence continues at coordinate 11,364 of NZ_LJQT01000359.1, forward strand.
TGCCGGACGGTTCAGCGACTGGTAGCGCAGGCGAATTCTGTCGCTGTCGAACTCCAGGGTGTCCTGCACATACAGGCTGTACGCGGCGTCGGGCAACTGCACGCGATAGGCAGGCAGATCCTGCGGGCGTACTTCGATGATCGGCAGGCCGCCTTCGCGCAGGCTCAGACTGATCGCCTTGGCGTTGAGGCTCACGCCTTCGAGCATGACCTTGTCATCGTGCGCAACCAGGGTCTGCCAGTCTTCGCGAACCGGGGCGCCACTGGCCTGTTCCGCTGCGTGATACAGCGCGAAGTTAATGCCGCTCTGATTGCTGCGGATGAACCAGCTCCACACACCATCGAGCAGCCCGTGATCCGGATAATACTCGTGCCCTTCGCTGCGCGGCGCGAGGCAGGTGAAGGCCTGTTGCGGATGATCGGCGTCCAGCACCCAGGCTTCGCTGGTGGTTTTGCTGTTGAGCAGAATGATCAGTTGGCGTTCGGAACTGCTACGGAAGCAGTGCAGGAAGAATCGACCGTCCGGCTCATCGAACACCAGCTCTGCCGATGCATTGCCCAACGTGTGGCGATGCAGCCTGCCGGGGCGATGGGTCTCGTCCAGCTCACCGAAAAACAGGGTCTGGCTGTCGTTGGCCCAGGTCATGCTGCCGTCGCAGTCCTCAAACGGCAGGCTGCTGATCTGGCCGGTGCTCAGTTCCTTGACGTAAAGCTGGTACACCTCGTCGCCACTGGTGTCCAGGCTGTAGGCCAGGCGCTGGTGGTCGGGGCTGATGCTGAACGCGCCCAGCGAAAAGAAGCCGCCATCGGCCATGGCGTTCGGGTCCAGCAACAGTTCTTCACGGCTTTCGTCCACGGTATTGGAGTCGTCGGCCGGGCGCGGGCAGCGATAGTGACGGGCGTATTCATCGCCTTGTGTGGTGCGCGTGTAATAAAGGTACGGCCCCCAAGGGGAGGGCAGTGACAGATCGGTTTCAAGGATACGGCCCTTGATCTCCTGAAACAGGTTTTCGCGCAACCCGGTCTGCTCTGCCAGTTGCTGCTCCTGCCAGGCGTTTTCCGCCTTGAGGTAGTCGAGCACCTCGTCAGTGTCGCGGTTCTGTAGCCAGGCATAGGGATCGGAACCGTCGGCCTTGCGAGCAATCGGGGCGCTGGAGGTTGCATTCGAGAAGGACATGCTGGGCTCTCTGTTTAGGCATCAATCATGGAAATTCGGTACACGCTGAACCGATTACTGAAGCGAGGCAAGCCGCGTCAGGCAAAAGCCGTTATCATAAGCGCCTCTTTACCTGCCTTACCACGGACGTCATGACCGAAAACGACTATCTGATCGCCTGGAGCGTCTACGCCTTCGCCGCGTTGGGTTGCCTGCTGGTATGGTTCCTGATGACCCGCTGGATGTGGCGTTATCTCAAGGAACCGTTGCTGGTAGCAGTCGCGGTGCTGCTGTTTACGCAGACCATGGTCGACCCTGCCAAGGATGCGATGGCACCAGCCGTGGCGATCACCGCGCTCGACCTGATGTTCAAGGTCGGCAGCAATGTCTGGACCGCTGTGTCGGATCTGGCCATGTATGGCATGTTCGCCTTCGCTGCGTACGCGCTGTTCGTGCTTATCCGCTGGCCGATCGAGCGCAGCCGCAAGGCTCGCCAGCCCCGGACTGTCGCTCAGCCTGCCGACACAGACCTCACTGACGAGCCGTTTGCCGAGGACGATCACTACCCTCGCAAATCCGCTGCGCCGCTTCCTCCGACCAGGGCTGCGCGAGTCGAACCGCGGTTGTAGATCCCGCTTCGTTGGCATGCGCCGTCATTGTCGGCGCATGACCTGCTGCAAAACGTCTTGAAGCGAGAACCTGAGCATGTGTGAACTACTGGGCATGAGCGCCAATGTCCCGACCGACATAGTCTTCAGCTTTACCGGGCTGATGCAGCGTGGCGGGCGTACTGGTCCGCATCGCGATGGCTGGGGCATTGCCTTCTACGAAGGTCGCGGCCTGCGCTTGTTCCAGGACCCCGCAGCCAGCAGTGAATCTGAAGTTGCGCAACTGGTGCAGCGCTATCCGATCAAAAGCGAAGTGGTAATTGGCCATATTCGTCAGGCCAACGTCGGCAAGGTCTGTCTGTCCAACACACATCCTTTCGTGCGTGAACTCTGGGGCCGCAACTGGTGCTTTGCGCACAATGGCCAGCTGGCGGATTTCACCCCCGTTGCCACCTTTTACAGGCCGGTGGGCGATACCGACAGCGAAGCTGCATTCTGCGACCTGCTCAATCGCGTTCGCGAAGCCTTTCCCGAGCCGGTTGAGGTTGAGCAATTACTGCCTTCACTGATCCAGGCCTGCACTGAATATCGTAGTAAAGGCGTGTTCAACTGCCTGTTGAGCGATGGCGACTGGCTGTTTTGCTTTTGCAGTACCAAACTGGTTCAGATCACCCGGCGCGCGCCGTTCGGCCCAGCAAGGTTGAAAGATGTCGACGTGATTGTCGATTTTCAGGCTGAAACAACGCCGCACGACGTGGTGACTGTGATCGCCACCGAGCCATTGACCGAGAACGAAAACTGGAAGCGCTATGAACCGGGCCAGTGGAGCCTGTGGCGCAAGGGTGAGTGCGTGGCGCAAGGCTCGGTCGAGACAGCAGTGCAGTAACAGCGCCTCCACCGGCATACTGGATAAAAAAGAAGAGGGATATTGATGCTGCGAAGTTATCTGCGATTGGTCCTGTTCACCACAGGCCTGCTGTTCGGGGTACAGATCCCCGGATTCATCAGTGATTACAGCAAGCGTGTCGAAGCGCATCTGATCGAGGCGCAACAGGCCGTCAAGGGCTACACCGCTACTGCGCAGCAGTTCTTCAAGGGCGATATACAAGCGCTGATCCAACACTATCGCAGCAGCGAAGACCCGGTTTTCCGAGCCGATGCGGACAACATCGATACGTTGATGAGTCGTACCCATATCCTTGAGCGTCAGTGGCTCGGACTCCAGGGACCGTGGTATTCCAAAGCCCTGTTCGTCGTCACGTCTGCCGATGCGGATATCCGCCGGGAAACGTTCAACGGTTATACGTGGCAAGTCCTGCTGGCCCCCGAAGTCATTGCCTGGGGCATCATCAGTGCATTGCTGCTGGCGCTGGTGATCGAAAGCTTCGTGCTGTTGCTCGGCTGGGTGATCCACGGCGGACGACGCAAGCCGCAACTTGAGCGGGACTGGCGCTGATCGCTGGAGAGGGTAATAACGAGAACGGGCGTTGCGTAGAGTCAGCACGCGCCCGTCATGCTTATTTCGCCAGATGACGCATGCCTTCTTCCAGGCCGCGCAGGGTTAGCGGGTACATCTGTCCTTCAATCAGGTCGCGCACGATATGCGTGGACGTGGTGTAGTCCCAGGCATCCTTGGGGTAGGGATTGATCCAGATGATCTTCTTGAATTTGGCCATGAAGCGCTGCATCCATACATAGCCTGCTTCTTCATTCCAGTGTTCGACGCTGCCACCGGGCTGGGTGATTTCATACGGTGCCATTGAAGCGTCGCCGATGAAAATCACTTTGTAGTCTGCGCCGTACTTGTGCAGCAGGTCTTGAGTGGCGGTCCGCTCCGAGCCGCGGCGCAGGTTGTTCTTCCACACCGATTCGTAGATGAAATTATGGAAGTAGAAATACTCCATATGCTTGAACTCGGTCTTGCAGGCCGAGAACAGCTCTTCGCAGATCTTGACGTGCGCGTCCATCGAACCGCCGATGTCGAACAGCAGCAATAATTTGATGGTGTTGCGCCGCTCAGGGCGCATCTGAATGTTCAGCAGGCCCGCATCGCGAGCGGTGTGATCAATGGTGCCGTCGATGTCCAGTTCATCCGCAGCGCCCTGGCGGGCAAACTTGCGCAGACGGCGCAGGACCACCTTGATGTTGCGCGTACCCAGCTCGACCTGATCGTCCAGGTTTTTATATTCGCGCTGATCCCACACCTTGACTGCCTTGCCCTTGCGTTCCCCTGCGTCGCCGACACGAATGCCTTCAGGGTTATAGCCCCCCGAGCCGAAAGGGCTGGTGCCCCCTGTGCCGATCCATTTGTTGCCACCTGCGTGGCGTTCCTTCTGTTCTTCCAGACGCTTCTTGAATTCCTCGATCAGCTTGTCGAGGCCGCCGAGGGACTGAATCTGCGCGCGTTCCTCGTCACTCAACGAGCGCTCGAACTCTTTGCGCAGCCAGTCTTCGGGGATCAATGCCTGCAAATGATCGTCGAGATTTTCCAGACCTTTGAAATACGCACCGAAGGCCCGGTCGAACTTGTCGAAATGACGCTCGTCCTTGACCAGAATCGTGCGCGCAAGAAAGTAGAACTCATCGATATCGGCAAAGATAACCCGTTGTTTCAGCGCATTGATCAGGTCCAGCAATTCACGCAGAGACACCGGCACTCTGGCCGCGCGCATTTCGTTGAACAGGTTGAGCAGCATGGCTGTCGCCCTTTTACGTAGCGGGGTGGATGAAGGCGCTCAACGGTTGCCGCGGCGGCTCATGAACGCCAGACGCTCCAACAAATGCACATCCTGTTCGTTCTTGACCAGCGCCCCGGCCAGCGGCGGGATCGCCTTGGTCGGGTCGCGCTCACGCAGCACGGCTTCACCGATGTTGTCGGCCATCAGCAGCTTCAGCCAGTCCACCAGCTCGGACGTGGAAGGCTTCTTCTTCAGGCCAGGCACTTTGCGCACGTCGAAGAACACATCCAGCGCTTCACTCACCAGGTCTTTCTTTATGTCCGGGTAATGCATGTCCGGGTAATGCACGTCGACGATGCGTTGCAGCGTGGCACGGTCCGGGAAGGCGATGTAGTGGAAGAAGCAGCGACGCAGGAAGGCGTCCGGCAATTCCTTTTCGTTGTTGGAGGTAATGATGATGATCGGGCGCTTTTTGGCCTTGATCGTTTCATCGATTTCGTAGACGTAGAACTCCATCTTGTCGAGTTCCTGCAACAGGTCGTTGGGGAACTCGATGTCGGCCTTGTCGATCTCGTCGATCAGCAAAATGACCCGCTCATCGGACTCGAAGGCTTCCCAGAGCTTGCCCTTTTTCAGGTAGTTACGTACGTCGTGGACTTTGTCCACGCCCAACTGAGAGTCACGCAGACGGCTGACGGCATCGTATTCGTAAAGGCCCTGATGCGCCTTGGTGGTGGACTTGATGTGCCAGGTGATCAGCTTCGCGCCAAAGGACTCGGCCAGTTGCTCGGCCAGCATGGTCTTGCCGGTGCCGGGCTCGCCCTTGACCAACAGCGGACGCTCCAGCGTGATTGCCGCGTTGACCGCCAGCTTGAGATCGTCAGTGGCGACGTATGCCGGGGTGCCTTCGAACTTCATGATCAATCCTTTTCACGTGGGTAGGCGCAGCCTGTCGGCGCGCACACCGTAACAGGGGCAAGCAATGCCGGAACTATAACGTGGCTTCCGGACGGCTGTGAACGCAGACGCCTCATTCAGTTCTTGAGTGGGGCGTCACGCAGTGACCGGGTCGAAATTGTAACGCTGCTTTTGGTATGGCTAATTTGGCTATACCATACGCTTCATGTCGACTAAATACAGATTCAGGGATAAATACAGGATTCAGTTGAGGGAAAAAGACCACCTGCCGCCGCATGTGCATCTGACCGGTGGTGGTCTGGATGTACTGATTTGCCTTGAGCTCGTAGAGCCCATGCGCGGATATGCCCCGACTGTTGTGCTTAAGGAAGCTCTCGAATGGATACGAATTCACCGCGACGAACTGATGGAGGAGTGGAAACGATGGCATCCATGAAACGACCCCGGCTCAGGGATGTTCAGGCGCAGTCCGGATACCGGCTGGCCCTGACATTCATCGACGATCAACAATTCGTCCTCGACATGAGCGCTGATGTGCAGGCTTTTCCGGGGTTACGACCCCTGATTGCTGCTGAAGCCTTTGCCCACGCCCAAGTGGGCGATGATGGCTGGACGGTTGAATGGCCTGAACTGGATATCCAGATCGGTGCGGATACCCTGTATCTCGACGCTCAGGCTCAAGCTGCCACCGACGAAAACACGCGTATTTTCATCGGGTGGCGTGCCCGCACGGGTTTGCCCTTGGCTAAGGCCGCACAGGCATTGGGTGTCAGCCCTCGCAGCATCACTCGCTACAGCAACTCTCGCGAAGCTACGCCACGTACCCTTGCGCTGGCTTGCCTGGGCTGGGATGCATTGCAGCAACAGGCACATGCCGCCGAGGAGCGGGGTGTTTATTCCGTGGATAAAAAGGACCACTAAGACCCCTTGCTGCTCTCATAACGCGCATTGAATGCCTGCACGAAAGCATTGCGCAGGATCTGCAGAAACGCCTGGAAGCCGCTGATGTCCTGCTGATGGACGCTGCCGCTCAGATCGACACGGGTGGCGAACTGGTTTTCCCGCTGGTTTTTCAATACGGTTTCGCTGGTGCCGACCAGCGCTTCCCAGATCGAGCGGAAAACGCCCTTGTCCTTGTTCTCGACGTCCTGCTGCCAGTTGAACACGTCCACGTTGCGCAGCAGCGGCTTTATATAGCCCTTGAGCTGGCCTTTGTCGGCCTGCGCTTCAATCACCACATCGCCATCGCCGGCGTTGAAATCGAACTTGCCATACGCCGACGAGAAGTCGTTGAGCTTCTTGAGCTGAATGCCGGTGGCGCGCAGTTTGAAGTCGAAATCTTCAAAGTTGCTGAACGGATCGAATCTGGCGGTGCTCTCCAGATCGGCATGGCCCAGCAGACGTGCCTTGCCCTTGAACTCGGCATCGCGGTTGCCTTCCACGTCGACCACGTTGGTCAGGTTATAGATGCTGGCATTGACCTGATCCGCCTCGATTTTTACCTTGGGCGTGGAGTTGAAGTTATTGAACGTGATGCGCCCGTTATCGATGCGCAATTCGTTGAGGGTGATGGGCAGCAGCTTGTCCATCTGGGTACGCCAGTCGGTGCCCTGACCGGTCTGCGAGTTCTGCTTGCTGCCGCCGTCCACGAAGTTGATCTGCGGGTCGGTGAAGAGGGCTTTCGCCACCACTGCATGGTCATACCAGAGTGAATGCCAGCTGACAGCCAGTTCGATCATCGGTGCGTCGAAAAAGGGCACCGGGACCTTGCCATCGGTCTTGACGATCTTCAGTCCCTTGATCCGGTAAGCCCCTCGCCATAGTGCGAGGTCTACGTCGGTGATCTCACCTCGGTAGTCGCCCATGTCGGCCAGTTTGTCGTTCAGATAGTCGCGCACCAGATAGGGCAAGGCGATATTGATCGCGATCAGCAGAACTACCAGAGCGGCCAGGGTCCATAGCGGCCAGCTGTAGCGACGTTTCATGACATGAGTCTCCTGTTTCAATGAGGGATTGACTACGCACGCGGTCATCCGTTCGGTCAGACTGGACGCCCCAGGGCTGGCGGCATAGGCTTTGGGTCTTTAACCGATGTGCACAAGGACACTTTCATGAGCCGTATCTACGCTGATAACGCCCATTCCATCGGTAATACGCCGCTGGTGCAGATCAATCGTATTGCGCCACGCGGTGTCACGATTCTGGCCAAGATCGAGGGGCGTAATCCGGGCTACTCCGTCAAGTGCCGTATCGGCGCCAACATGATCTGGGACGCTGAAAGCAGCGGCAAACTCAAGCCCGGCATGACCATCGTCGAACCGACCTCGGGCAATACCGGGATTGGCCTGGCATTCGTTGCCGCCGCCCGTGGTTACAAATTGATGCTCACCATGCCCGCTTCCATGAGCATAGAACGTCGCAAGGTACTCATGGCGTTGGGTGCCGAACTGGTGTTGACTGAACCGGCAAAGGGGATGAAAGGCGCGATTGCCAAGGCAGAAGAGCTGCTGGCGGGCGATCCGGAAAAATATTTCATGCCCGCACAGTTCGAGAACCCGGCCAACCCGGCCATCCATGAAAAGACTACCGGCCCTGAAATCTGGGCGGACACCGACGGCGCTATCGACGTACTGGTGGCAGGCGTCGGGACTGGCGGGACTATCACCGGTATTTCCCGCTATATCAAGCACTCCGCAGGCAAGCCGATCCTGTCGGTTGCGGTCGAGCCAGACGGTTCGCCGATTATCACCCAGGCGATGGCCGGTGAAGAGATCAAACCCAGCCCGCACAAGATTCAAGGCATCGGTGCCGGTTTCATTCCGAAAAACCTCGATCTGTCGATTGTGGACCGCGTAGAGCGTGTCACCGATGAGGAATCCAAGGCCATGGCGCGGCGCTTGATGCAGGAAGAGGGCATCCTTTGCGGTATCTCTTGCGGAGCAGCCATGGCGGCAGCCGTCCGTCTGGCTGAAAAACCGGAGATGCAGGGCAAGACTATCGTGGTGATCCTGCCTGACTCTGGCGAACGTTACCTGTCCAGCATGCTGTTCAGCGACCTGTTTACCGATCAGGAGCTTTCCCAGTAACACATCTTCGCAAGTGTGCACTTCATGCGGGCAACGCAAGGGTTTATGATGGCCAGCTTACGCGTCACCGGACGATTATCTCTGTTCGTCCGGTGCTTGCGGTCCTTCATTCAGAATCATGCATCAGTACTGCCCGCGTGACGTTTGGCGTTATCTGCCCGCTTCAAGGAGAGCTTCATGACCCTTTCATTTGTTGCCAAGGCATCGATCCTGATGCTGTTTCTGGGCAGCACGCTGTACGTTCATTTGCGCGGTCGGGCCCGGCTGCCCCTGTTGCGGCAGTTCGTCAACCATTCGGCATTGTTCGCGCCTTACAACGCACTGATGTACCTGTTTTCCCGTGTGCCCTCCGAGCCGTATCTGGATCGCAGCAAATTCCCTGAGCTGGATATCCTCAAGGACAACTGGGAAACCATTCGCGACGAAGCCATGCACCTGTTCGATGAAGGCTACATTCGTGCGGACGAGAAGAATAACGACGCCGGTTTCGGCTCGTTCTTCAAGAAGGGCTGGAAGCGTTTTTATCTGAAATGGTATGACAAGGCACTGCCATCTGCCGAAGCGCTGTGCCCGAAGACCGTTGAGCTGGTCAACAGCATTCCCAACGTCAAAGGCGCGATGTTCGCGCTGTTGCCAGGCGGCAGCCACCTCAATCCGCACCGCGATCCGTTCGCCGGTTCCCTGCGTTATCACCTGGGGCTGTCGACGCCGAACTCCGATGACTGCCGGATCTTTGTCGATGGCAAGGAATACGCCTGGCGTGACGGCCAGGACGTGATGTTCGACGAGACCTACGTGCACTGGGTCAAGAATGAAACGCCGCAGACCCGGGTGATTTTGTTCTGTGACGTCGAGCGTCCGCTGACCAACCGCTTCATGACGCGTGTGAACCGCAGCGTCAGTGCGTTTCTGGGCCGCGCAACCGCGCCGCAGAATCTGGACGACGAGCGGGTCGGCGGGATCAATCAGGCGTATGCGTTCAGCAAGCGCTTCAGCGACGGCTTCAGTGGCAAGGTCAAGCAGTTCAAGCGCGCCAACCCCAAGGCTTACCGCGTTTTGCGGCCTGTGCTGGCGGTGGTGGTGCTGACATTGTTGGGCTACTGGTTGTTTGGTTGAGCAACCGCTTTGATCCGGTTGTCCGCGGTCACGGCGAACAACCGTCAGCCCTTTCTCAGTCCAGATTCACATGCCGGCTCAGCAGCGCTCGCAGCGCTGCAGGCTTGACCGGTTTTGGCAGGTAATCGAGTCCTGCTGCGTGCACCTGAGCGATCAACTCCGGACGACCATCGGCGCTGATCAGCATGCCCGGCACTGGTTGCCCCAGGCGTGTTCTTAGCCAGGCCATCAGTTCAGTGCCGGTCTCGCCCTCATCCAGATGGTAATCCACCAACGCAATCTGCGGCCTGACGCCATTGTTCAGCAGTGCTTCGCATTCCTGACGACTGCGAGCGGTCCACACCTGACAACCCCAGCGTGATAGCAGGCTGTTCATGCCGATCAGGATGCTGTCTTCATTGTCGACACACAGCACCTGCGTGCCGTTCAGCGCGGGTCGGCTGACATCCGGCAGCGTGTCGGGCATTGTCGCCGGGGCTGCTGCCAGTGGCACCCGCACGCTGAAAACGCTGCCTTTGCCAAGCCACGAACGCACCTGCAAAGGGTGCTCGAGAATGCGACACAAACCATCGGCAATAGCCAGCCCCAGGCCCAGCCCCTTCGCTGCGTGAGTCTTGTGGCTGTCGAGGCGTTTGAATTCTTCGAAGATCACCTGGCGCTTGTCTTCGGGGATGCCCGGCCCGCGGTCCCAGACCTCAAGGCTCAGGCTGTCGCCGTAACGCCTGACACCCAGCAGAATAGGGCCTTTGGCATAGCGGAAAGCATTGGTCAGGAAGTTTTGCAGGACCCGGCGCAATAGCTTGATGTCGCTGTCGACGCGCAGTGAAGTGCCTCTGACACGAAAATTCAGACCTTGCTCCTGGGCCAGCGCTTTGAATTCGGCGCCCAGGGTGTCAAACAGCGCGTTGAGCGGGAATGGTTGGCGGTCCGGGGTGATCTTGCCGTTTTCCAGGCGCGAGATGTCCAGCAGGTCGCTGATCAGGTCTTCGGCAGAACGCAACGAGCTGTCCAGATGCTGGACCAATTGCTGGGCGTCGCTGGAAATTCCGTCCTGCTGATGCGACAGCGCAGCAGAAAACAGCCTTGCAGCATTCAGCGGCTGCATCAGGTCATGGCTGACGGCGGCCAGAAAGCGGGTTTTCGATTCGTTGGCGGCTTCGGCGGTGCCCTTGGCCTCGGTCAGCGCCTGATTGAGCTGCGACAACTCATGGGTACGTGCGGCGACACGCTGCTCAAGGCTTTCATTGACGCCTTTGAGGGCCTGTTCGGCGGCACGAAACGCGGTGATGTCGGTGAAACTCATGACGAAACCGCCGCCAGGCATCGGATTGCCGATCAGCTCGATCACCTGCCCGTTGGGGAACAGCCGCTCCGAGGTGTGCGCGCGGCCCTGACGCATCCAGTGCAGGCGTCGCGCTACATGCACTTCGACCTCACCCGGCCCGCACAGCCCACGTTCGGCGTTGTAGCGAATGATGTCGGCAATCGGCCGGCCGACGCCAATCAGGCCTTCGGGGTAATTGAACAGCTCGAGGTAGCGGCGATTCCAGGCCACCAGCCTCAAGGACTGATCCACCACACTGATGCCCTGGGTAATGTTTTCGATGGCCCCCTGCAACAGCGCACGGTTGAACTGCAAGACTTCGGACGCTTCGTCGGCGATGCGTACGACGTCTTCCAGCTGCATGTCGCGCCCTTCAATAGCAGCCTTGACCACGGCGCGGGTCGAGGAAGTGCCGAGCACGCCAGCCAGCAGCCGCTCGGTGTGCGCGATCCACTCTCCGTTGGCATTCAAACTGGGGTTGAAACCCTTGCCTTGTCTGTTGGCGAAGCGAATGAAGCTCTGACGCGCCCGGTCTTCACCAACAAAGCGCGCCGAGAGGTTGAGCAGGTCTTCTATCTGGACGGCGAGCAGCGGTCGGCTGAAGTCGCGCCCCTGGGTTTCCTGGCCAATGAAACGACCTGCCTGCCAGTGCTCCGCCACTCGGGTGCGCGACAACATCGACACCCAGGCGAACAGCGTGCAGTTGCCGGCCATCGACAGCACCACGCCCTGAGTCATCGGTGAGATCGGCAGGTCGAACGGATTGCTGTGCAGCCAGGACAGTAGCGGGAAATTGCTCAGCGACCAGCCCATGCCATGCGCCGCGACCGGCAATACTAAGGTGTAGAACCAGATGAAGATCCCCGCCGCCAGGCCTGCAAAGACACCACGCCGGTTAGCCTGCTTCCAGTACAGCGCACCGAACATGGCCGGTGCCAACTGGGTGATCGCGGCGAAGGCAATCTGCCCGATAGTCGCCAGGCTGGCCGTTGAGCCCAGCATCCGGTAGCTGACATAGGCCAGCAGGAGAATCATCACAATGCTGATGCGCCTTACCGAGAGCATCCAGTGACGAAACGCTTCGAACGGCCGCTCGGTGTTTTTGCGCCTTAACAGCCAGGGCAGCAGCATGTCGTTGGATATCATCGTCGACAGCGCCACGCAGGCGACGATCACCATACCGGTTGCCGCCGATGCGCCGCCGATGAAGGCCAGCAGGGCGAGTGACGGGTGAGCGTGCGCCAGTGGCAGACTGATCACGAACGAGTCGGGCAGCATGGACGCGGGCAGCAGCATTTGTCCGGCCAGCGCAATCGGCACGACGAACAATGCCGCCAGTGCCAGATAGGCCGGGAACACCCATTTGGCGAGATTCAGGTCCTGAGGCTCGATGTTTTCGACCACCGTGACGTGAAACTGTCGCGGCAGGCAGACAATCGCCATCATCGCCACACCGGTCTGCACGAACATCGACGGCCAGTTGATCGTGTCTTGCCAGTATTCCTCGAGGCGTGGCGCAAGTTTGGCCTGATTGAACAGGTCGTCGAATCCGTCGTACAGGCCGAACGTGACAAACACGCCGACTGCCATGAACGCGAACAGCTTGAAATAGCCAGCACCATACCGCGATGGTGTTCAGTCACATCCAGATTACGTGCGCCGAAGACGATGGTGAACAACGCCAGAATCAGCGACACCACCAGCGCGGTGTCCTGAGCGCGGGTGCCGGTGGAATCAGCCACGGCACCGATCAGGATATTCACGCCCAGCACGATGCCTTTCAGTTGCAGCGCGATATACGGCAGCATGCCGATCAGGCAAATCAGCGCGACCATGACCGCCAGTGACTGGGACTTGCCGTAGCGTGCCGCGATGAAGTCGGCAATGGAGGTGATGTTCTCCTGCTTGCTGATCAGCACCATCTTCTGCAGCACCCAGGGTGCCAGCACCATCAGCACGATAGGCCCCAGATAAATCGGCAGGAACGACCACAGCTGTTCGGCGGCCTGACCCACCGCACCGAAAAACGTCCAGCTGGTGCAATACACCGCCAGCGACAGGCTGTAGACCCAGGCGCGCATGGTCGGGCGCAGCGATGCGCTGTACCGGTCGCCGTAAAAGGCGATGGCGAACATGATGGCCATATAGGACAAGGCAACGACCGCAATCAGCCCGCTGGACAGCGACATATGAAATTCCACACCGTATCGACAGCGCGCAGTCTCGCACGATGGCCGCGCTTCGTCTTTGTCGACCAAGGTCGAGCGTGGCGGGGTGTCGCAGCTGTTACGCAAACGCTAGTAACGATGAAAAAAGGTGCGGGGTGTTTTGTAAAAAGAAATGTCCTATCGACATTCGGCAGCGTTACGTCTTCAATGTGCCTCGGATTGGCGGCTACGTCAGTTTACCCCAGCCTCTCAGGACCACGGACGATGAGCCAACAGTCACAATTCAGCTTGCTCGGGAAACGCCGTTTCCTGCCGTTTTTCATCACGCAGTCCCTCGGGGCGTTCAATGACAATATTTTCAAGCAGTCATTGATCCTCGCCATCCTCTATAAGCTGAGCATCGACGGGGATCGTTCGATATACGTCAATCTGTGTGCCTTGCTGTTCATCCTGCCGTTTTTCCTGTTCTCGGCGCTGGCCGGGCAGTTCGGCGAGAAGTACCCCAAGGACACGCTGATCCGCATTATCAAGTTCGGCGAGATCGTCATCATGGCGGTCGGGGCTGCGGGCTTTCTGTTCGATCACCTTGAATTGATGCTGGCGGCGCTGTTCGCCATGGGCACGCATTCGGCGCTGTTCGGGCCGGTCAAATATTCGATCCTGCCTCAGCACCTGCGCGAGAGCGAACTGGTCGGCGGCAACGCGCTGGTCGAGATGGGCACCTTTCTGGCGATTCTGGCCGGCACCATCAGTGCTTGCGTGATGATGTCTTCTGCGCACTATGCCTGGGTTGTTGCGGCTGCCATCGTGCTGGTCGCCTGCTTGGGGTTCCTGGCCAGCTTCGGTATCCCGCGCGCCGATGCCGCCTCGCCGGAGATGAAGCTCAACTGGAACATCTTCACCCAGTCATGGGCGACCTTGCGCATGGGGCTGGGGCAAACGCCTGCGGTTTCGCGCTCGATTGTCGGCAACTCGTGGTTCTGGTTCGTGGGGGCGATCTATCTGACGCAGATCCCGGCTTATGCCAAGGAATGGATGTATGGCGACGAAACGGTCGTTACGCTGATCCTGACCGTGTTCTCCATCGGCATCGCGCTGGGCTCGCTGCTTTGCGAGCGGTTATCCGGGCATAAGGTCGAGATCGGGCTGGTGCCGTTTGGCTCGATGGGGCTGACGATTTTCGGTCTGTTGCTGTGGTGGCATTCCGGTGGTTTCCCGCAGAACGTGCAGGCCAACGACTGGCTGGCGGTCCTTTCCTACGGGCAGGGCTGGCTGGTGTTGTTCGATATCCTGGGCATCGGCGTGTTCGGCGGCTTCTATATCGTGCCGTTGTACGCCCTGATCCAGTCGCGAACACCGGTGAAAGAGCGCTCACGGGTCATTGCTGCCAACAACATCCTCAACGCGCTGTTCATGGTGGTTTCGGCGATTGTTTCGATCCTGCTGCTGAGCTTCGCCAAACTGTCGATTCCGCAGCTGTTTCTGGCGGTGTCGCTGATGAACATCGCCGTCAATATCTACATCTTCAAAATCGTCCCCGAGTTCACCATGCGCTTCATGATCTGGCTGCTGGGCCATTCCATGTACCGCGTCGAGCATCGCGATTTGAACCGGATACCAGATGAGGGCGCAGCGCTGCTGGTCTGCAACCATGTGTCCTTTGTCGATGCGTTGCTGATTGCCGGTGCAGTGCGGCGGCCGATCCGTTTTGTTATGTACTACAAGATCTACCAGTTGCCGGTCCTCAACTTTATCTTCCGCACGGCTGGGACCATCCCGATTGCCGGGCGCAACGAGGACCTGGACATCTACGAGCAATCGTTCAAGCGCATCGCTCAGTACCTCGCGGAAGGCGAGCTGGTGTGCATCTTCCCGGAAGGCAAGCTGACCACCGACGGCGAGATCAGCGGCTTCAAGAGCGGCATGAGCCGCATCATTGAGGAAACCCCGGTGCCGGTCATTCCGCTGGCACTACAAGGGTTGTGGGGCAGCTTTTTCAGCCGTGACCCGAGCAAGACCCTGTTCCGTCGCCTCTGGTCGCGTGTGGTGCTGGTCGCGGGTTCGCCCATTGCAGCAGATGTTGCAACGCCGGTGGATGTGCGTGAAGAGGTGAAGGCACTGAGAGGGAAGGTGCAATAAGCGCTCCGCGCTGCATTGGCACGATATGACTACCGTGCCAATGCTCTTAGGCAGGTATTTCGTGACGCTCTGCGTCACCTTCAGGTGCCGCCGCTGATCAAAGGCCCGGCTTGGTTTCTTCCTCCGGCATCTTCCTGAAATACGTCGATAGCAACGCACCGGAAATGTTGTGCCAGACGCTGAACAGCGCGCTCGGCACCGCCGCCAACGGCGAGAAATGTGCGCTGGCCAGTGCAGCGCCCAGGCCGGAGTTCTGCATGCCGACTTCCAGCGCCAGTGACTTGCGTTGCGCCAATGGCAGCTTGAAGGCCTTGCCGGTGAAATAACCCAGCAAAAAGCCGAAGGTGTTATGGAGGATCACCACGGCCATGATCAACAAGCCCGATTCGGCGATTTTCGCCTGGCTGGCGGCAACTACGGCGCAGACGATCATTACGATGCTAACCACCGAGACCAGCGGCAGCACGTCCACGGCGTAGCTGACCCGTGCGCCCAGCAGACGCTGTGCAACCACACCGAGCACGATCGGCAGCATGACCAGTTGCAGAATCGACCAGAACATATCGAGGAAGGACACCGGCAGCCACGCCGACGCCAGTAACCAGATCAGGGTCGGGGTCAGCAGCGGGGCGAGCAGGGTGGTCACCGCCGCGATTGCCACCGCCAGCGCCAGATCACCTTTGGCCAGCCAGGCCATGACGTTGGATGACGTACCGCTCGGGCAGCAGCCGACCAGAATCACACCCACAGCGATTTCCGGCGGCAGTTGAAACACCTGACACAGCAACCAGGTCACACCGGGCATGATTACAAAGTGCGCGACCACACCCAGCGCAACGCGCCACGGGTTTCGCGCCACCTCAGAGAAATCTTCCAGCTTCAAGGTAAGACCCATGCCGAACATGACCAGACCCAGCAGCGGTACGATCCAGCTTTTCAGACCGATAAAGGCCTGCGGGAACAGAAAAGCAGCACCCAATAAGCAAAGGTATTACCGACAAACCGACTCAAGGCTGCCAACGCACGCATGGGGTGCTCCCTCCTGTAAAAAAAACCTGTGTGAAATGAACGCGCCGTCTCACAGGACGGCGCGGTGTTGCAGGCAGCGACGGGCGGGGATCAGATCCCCTGCGGGATTTCCTCGCCGCCCAGCGCGTCGAACAGTTCCGGCAGGAACTCGCCGAAGGTCAACATCATTAGTGTGAAGCTGGCGTCCAGCTGGCCCAGTGCCTCGTCGCCACCGTCCTGTTCCGCCTGATCCTGCAGCAGGTCTTCAAACTTCAGGCGCTTGACCACCAGCTTGTCGTCCAGCACGAACGACAGCTTGTCCTGCCAGGCCAGCGACAGCTGGGTGACGACCTTGCCGGTGTTCAAGTGCAGCTGAATTTCGTCGCTGGTCAGGTCCTGACGCTTGCAACGTACGATGCCGCCGTCTTCGTGGGTGTCGCGCAGTTCGCACTCGTCCAGCACGAAGAAGTTGTCGGCCGCTTTCTGGGTCTTGACCCAGTCGGTCATGGTCGCACTTGGCGAAACCTTGACGGTCAGCGGACGTACCGGCAACGAGCCGATCACTTCACGCAGGGTCGACAGCAGGTCTTCGGCGCGTTTCGGGCTGGAGGCGTTGACCAGAATCAGGCCCTGCTTTGGCGCGATGGCAGCGAAGGTCGCGGAGCGGCGGATAAACGCACGCGGCAGAAAGGCCTGGATGATTTCATCCTTGAGCTGATCACGTTCCTTCTTGTAGACCTTGCGCATCTGCTCGGCTTCGATCTCGTCGACCTTTTCCTTGAGCGCGTCGCGTACAACGCTGCCCGGCAGAATGCGCTCTTCCTTGCGTGCAGCAATCAGCAGGAAGTCCTGGCTGATGTGTACCAATGGAGCGTCCTCGCCCTTGCCGAAAGGAGCGACGAAACCATAGGTGGCCACCTCCTGGCTGGCGCAGGCACGAGCCGGTTTGGTTGCCAGTGCTGTCTCCAGCGCTTCGGCATCGAAAGGCACGTCCTGGGTCAGGCGATAGACAAGCAGGTTTTTGAACCACATGAGGTGAGTCTCTCTTTCTATACAAAGGCGGGCATTATTCGCTCCTCGGCGGCTGCGGCCAACCCTGCACAGAGCGTTTGTAAGCCTTTGGAAGGATTATAAAAATTATTTAAAAAAGTGCTTGCCAGAGTGCAGGTCGCTCCGTAGAATGCGCGCCACACCGAGAGTGAAGGGTGATTAGCTCAGCTGGGAGAGCAGCTGCCTTACAAGCAGCGGGTCGGCGGTTCGATCCCGTCATCACCCACCATCGTTGAGTTTGAAAGCTGAAGTACGAGGGCTTTCAAAGTATCAAAAGGACGCAAGTCCACAATGCGCAGCGGTAGTTCAGTCGGTTAGAATACCGGCCTGTCACGCCGGGGGTCGCGGGTTCGAGTCCCGTCCGCTGCGCCATATTCAGCTTCAAGGCCCTTGAACTCCTTGAAGCAAACAGAAAGCCCGCCTTGTGCGGGCTTTCTGCTTTCTGCTTTCTGCTTTCCTGAAACGATGAAGTCTTCGTTCATTCATCGGGGTGTGACAGGCAGCTACCGAGCCATCCTGGTAACCATACGACCAGGCTATTTCCGCCCAGGCTTTCGACCATGCGCGGGCCATCTGCATCGGCCATGGTTGATTGTTGCAGAGGAGCGCGGTTTTCATGTGATACAACGTTGTGTGCTTCCACGCATCATCAGGTAAGACTTCTTCTTAACCAATGTAAGTTATTTCCTTATTTATTGAAGTTTATGACTTGCTCTTTGTTAAGGAAGCTCCGAGCAA
>NZ_LJQT01000316.1:0-785 GCF_001400515.1 Pseudomonas meliae
TGGCCTACCTGCCCGGTATGGCCATGACGGATGTGCATCACCTGCAGCGCCGTGCGCTGATTGCCATTCTCGGCGGTACCCGCACGCAACGTGCCCAAGGCAAAAGGGTTCTGCTCTGGCTGGCTCGACATGGCCGTGAGGTGGAACAAGCCTGGGGCACAACACGTGCCGGCGAATTCGCCATGGCCTTTCAGCGTCTTCCTCCTCACAAGCGCTCGACCCTTCGAAACCGCCTGGAAGGCTGTGCCCTGATCCTGCCGGCGGACATGTTCGAGGATCTGTCGCTATTACTGCCCACCGGCAAAACGGTCGCGGGGGCACTTTCCTCCCGCAGCTGGGACACCTATACCCGGAGTGACTTTTATGCCGAGCCTGATCCGTTGGGTTGAAGACCTGATCACTGAAACCTCCCGGTTTGCCGTATCACGCGATCTGCCCCACTATTGCGACTTGAACACGGTACTGCGTCTGACGGACGACGATCGCACTCGCCACCCAGCCCTCAATGCCCCGTATGTACTGGTCAACGACGATGGCGATTACTGCTCGGTGTATGCCGTTGCCGGCAGTTTTTGTGACACCGACGAAGCGGCACCCCTGGAGGCCCCTTATTCCTGGGCCGGCCGGTTGGAGCGCATGATGCATGCGCTGACAGCTCACTATCGCCGACATGGACACAAAATCAGCCTGGTGTTCGATGATGACCCTGATCGAGGCCGCGAGGACGTCGAACGCCTGCTGGCCCCTCAGTACGCTTCTGTCAAACGGACCGGCATCGACTTGAC
>NZ_LJQT01000083.1:0-5972 GCF_001400515.1 Pseudomonas meliae
TTGCTCGGAGCTTCCTTAGCTGCGCCTCCGCCGTGTTGTTCTTGTTATGCGTGAGTCGATTCGTGTTGTTTTTATTATGGGTGTCGTACTGCTTGTTGTTTTTCTTGTACTAAGCATATGGCAGAAGCTGTGCCAACTTTTGCGAAGCCCCGTAAACCGGGCGTTTGCGGGCGAAAGGCGGTTGTTGTTGGCATAAAAAAGCCGGGTCTGCGTTACCGTAAGACCCGGCTTTTGTTACGTGAAGTGTTTGCGGTAACAGTTTCTACCCGCTCTGCGCACCGCGTGCCAGAGCCTTTACCGCTTTTTACGTCTCGTTGGCGACGCCCTTGCGACGCGGAATGCCCAGACGCTGCCGACGTTCCCACAGACACTTGCGACTGACGCCCAGTTTGCGCGCCAGCTCGGTTTCAGTCATGTGGTCCTGATGCTCCAGAACGAAGTGCTGGAAATAGTCCTCAAGCGACAGGTCTTCGGCCGGCTCATTGCCCGTCGAGCCGGAAGCCCCTGGCAGCGGTGCCATGCCCATGTACTCGTCGTCATCCAGACCGTCGAGCTCGATATCGATGCCCAGCAGGTCTGCGGTGATTTCCGGGTTTTCGCACAGGATCACCGAGCGCTCCACCGCATTTTCCAGTTCGCGTACGTTGCCTGGCCAACTGTAATGGCGAATGGCTTGTTCGGCGTCGGGGGAAAACTTCAGGTCGTCGCGACCGACCTTGGCGCTCTGGCGTACCAGAAACGCACGGGCGATTTCCAGAATATCGCTGCCACGCTCGCGCAGGGCAGGGAGTTTCAGGGCGATGACGTGCAGGCGGTAGAACAGGTCTTCACGAAACTCGCCATTTTTGGCCAGTGTCTTGAGGTCGCGGTGGGTTGCGGCAATCAGGCGTACGTCGACCTTTTGCGATTGCACCGAGCCGACACGACGAATCTCGCCTTCCTGCAAAACGCGCAGCAGGCGTGCCTGGGCTTCCAGAGGCAGCTCGCCGATTTCATCGAGAAACAGCGTGCCCCCGTCAGCAGCTTCAACCAGACCAGCACGACCTGCACTGGCTCCGGTGAATGCGCCTTTCTCGTGACCGAACAATTCAGACTCGATCAGCGATTCAGGGATGGCCGCACAGTTGACCGAAATCATCGGCGCCTTGGCACGGCGTGACAGGTTGTGCAGGGCGCGGGCGACCAGTTCTTTGCCGGTGCCCGACTCGCCCTGAACCAGAACATTGGAATCGGTCGGGGCCACTTTGCGGATCTTGCTGTAGAGATCCAGCATGGGCGGGCAAGAACCGATGATGCTATTATTCTGTGCCGGGCCTTTTTCAGCGCCGTTAGCCTTGGCAAGGGCGTTACGCTCGTCCTGAAGACCCTTTACCGTCTGGCGATCACGCAGAATTCGTGAGACCGCCTGCAGCATTTCATCGTGATCGAAGGGTTTGGCGATGTAATCCACAGCCCCCATCTTCATCGAATCGACCGCTGAGCGCAGGCTGGCGTAACTGGTCATGATCAGCACCGGTTTGCCTTCGCCGAGCTTGATCAGTTCGGTACCGGGCGCGCCTGGCAGGCGCAGGTCGCTGACGATCAGATCAAAAGACGAAATGCTGAAGCGCTCCTGAGCTTCCTGAACGGAGCCGGCCTCACTGACTTCATACTGATTGCGTTCAAGCAGGCGACGCAGGGCTGAGCGGATAATCGTTTCGTCTTCGACGATCAAAATATGCGGCATTGATTCAGTTCTCTCGACGGTCTCAGTTCACGGTGGACGTCGCGTCGACATGACGTGGCAAGGTCACCCGAATACGGGTTCCACGCTGCTGCTCGGGATCGGCCGGGCTGTCGATAGTGATTTGTCCATAATGCTCTTCAACGATGGAATAGACCAGCGCAAGGCCAAGTCCGGTTCCTTCGCCAGGCTCCTTGGTAGTGAAGAACGGCTCGAACAATCGGTCCATGATTGCCTTTGAAATCCCACTGCCTTCGTCTTCGACGATCAGGTCCACCGTGTGCTCGGATACTTCGCTTCTGACCCTGACCGCACTGCCTGCCGGGGACGCATCGCGGGCATTGGAGAGCAGGTTGATCAGCACTTGTGCCAAGCGCTGCGGGTCGCCGACAGCCCAATGTTCGGGGTTGCACAGGTTATAGAAGTGTACTTCGAAATTGCGCCGGTTCAGCGCCAGCAGACCAATAGCATCCTGAGCCACCACAGCCAGACAAACGGCCTCGTCGCTGTGCTGGTGAGCCCCCGCGTGGGCAAAGCTCATCAATGACTGGACAATGCGCGACACACGTTTGGTCTGTTCAAGTATCTGACTGCTGATTTCTTTCAGTTCGCCGTCTTCTTCACGCTCTTCACGCAGGTTTTGCGCGAGACAGGCAATGCCGGTGATCGGGTTGCCGATCTCGTGCGCCACGCCTGCTGCCAGTCGACCAATGCTGGCCAGCCGCTCTGAGTGCACCAGCTTGTCTTCAAGCATCTGCGTGTCGGTCAGGTCCTCGACCAGCACCACCAGGCCACTGTTGCCCGGAGCGAGAGGCTCGTTGATGGCTGCCTTGTGCAGGTTGAGCCAGCGGGTCTGGCCGTCCAGACCGAGTTTCTGCTTGTGCAGATGCTCATCGGGCAGGCTGGCAAAGCCGGTCAGCAGGCTTTTCCAGGGTTCGGCAATGGTTTCCAGTCGCGAACCGACCACGCGCTGGGCGACGATGCCGGTCAGCTCTTCCATCGCCCTGTTCCACATCAGGATCTCCTGATCTTCGGCCAGCGAGCACACACCCATCGGCAGTTCCTGCAGGGTCTGGCGGTGGTAGCGGCGCAGGGCGTCGAGTTCGGCAGCAAGGCCGGTCAGGCGCGAGTGGTAGTCCTCAAGACGGCTTTCAATAAAATGTATGTCTTCGGTGACATATTTTTCGCTGCCCGATTTGTACGGCAGGAAGGTTTCCACCATGTCCTGGGCGACACTTGGCCCCATCAACCCGGACAGGTTGGCCTCGATCCTGTCGCGCAGGCGGCGCAGGGCATAAGGACGGCGCTCGTCGAATGGCAGGTACAGATCGCGCAGCGCCTGTTCGACTTCCTTCTGCGCGGCTTTCGCGCCCAGCGGCTTGGCCAGTTGGGTGGCGAATTCCTGGGGCGACACGGCATGCAATTCACGGCGTTGCGGGCGGCGCACGTTATCGACCGCGCAGGCCTCGGCGGCTCCGACTTCTTCAGGGCTGGCATTGGTGAACAGGGATATCAGGGTGAACAACAACACGTTGGCCGCGAGGGACGCGATAGCTGCCATGTGCCAGCTGGTGTCGTCCAGCACGTAGATCATGTTCAGCCAGGGGATATAAAAGCCCTGCAGGTTGCCGATCAGCGGCAGCAGCATGCTGACTGCCCAGACCGCAATGCCGGCCAGCAGGCCTGCGATGAAGCCTCGCCGGTTGGCGGTCGGCCAGTAAAGCACCGACAGTACGCCCGGCAGGAATTGCAGCGTCGCAACGAAAGCGACGATGCCGAGATTGGCCAGATCCTGCTGGGCACCGAGCAGCAGGTAGAAGCCGTAACCCAGAGCAATGATCGCCACGATCAGCCCGCGTCGCGTCCACTTCAGCCAGCGGTAGATGTTGCCCTCGGCTGGCGGCTGATAAAGCGGCAGCACCAGATGGTTGAGGGCCATGCCGGACAGCGCCAGCGTAGTCACGATGATCAGCCCGCTGGCCGCCGACAGTCCACCGATATAGGCGAGCAGGGCCAACGACTTGCTGTTGGCCGCGATACCGATCCCGAGGGTGAAGTATTCCGGGCTGGTCGTGGCCCCGAGTTTGAGCCCGGCCCAGAGGATCAGTGGAACAGCGAGGCTGATCAACAGCAGAAACAGTGGCAGCCCCCAACTGGCGCTGACCAGCGAGCGCGGGTTGAGGTTTTCAGTGAAGGTCATGTGATACATGTGCGGCATGACAATCGCCGAGGCGAAGAACACCAGCAGCAGGGTGCGCCAGGGGCCTTCCTGCAACGGCGTGTGCAGCGAGGCGAGGGCAGTCTGGTTCTGCAACAGCCACAGTTCCAGCTGTTGCGGGCCGTCGAACACGCCATACAAGGCGTACAGCCCGACACCGCCCAGTGCGATCAGCTTGATCAGCGATTCGAAGGCGATGGCGAATACCAGCCCTTCGTGCTTCTCACGGGTTGCGATGTGCCGTGAGCCAAAGAAAATAGTGAACAGGGTGATCAGCGCGCAAAACGCTACGGCCACCCGATCCTGCACCGGTTCGCGGGTCAGAATGCCGATGGAGTCGGCCACTGCCTGAATCTGCAAGGCCAGCAACGGCAGTACGCCGATCAACATGAATACGGTGGTCAGCGCACCAGCCCAGGTGCTGCGAAAGCGGAAGGCGAACAAATCGGCCAGCGATGAAAGCTGGTAGGTGCGGGTGATTCTGAGGATCGGGTAGAGCAGCACTGGCGCAAGCAGGAATGCACCGGAAACCCCCAGGTAGCTGGACAGAAAACCGTAGCCATACTGATAGGCCAGGCCGACCGTGCCATAAAACGCCCAGGCGCTGGCGTACACGCCCAGTGACAGGGTGTAGGTCAACGGATGACGGATGATCCAGCGTGGAATAAGGCCGTGCTCGCTGACCCAGGCTACACCGAACAGCACCAGCAGGTAGGCGGCGCTGACCATCAGCATCTGCGTCAGACTAAAGCTCATCGGCATCTCGCTGGCTCTGCAGAATGAAAGTCACCACGATCAGGATCAGCCACAGCATGTAGGGGCGATACCAGGCACCGGTCGCATCGATCCACCAGTCCATGATGGCCGGAGAGAACAGATAGATGCCTACCACCAGAAGCAAAACCAACCGGTATATGTACATCTGGTCTCCCTGTGCTGGTAGATGAGGAGCGGCATGTTAACGGATGCCGGATAACCTGCAAGCATACTTGCGTCGCAGTTTGCGGCGACCGCTCTGGATCAGTCTATCCGGGCTTCTTCAATATTGCGCAGTCTGGGGATCAGGTGGGCGTTCCAGTGGCGGATTCCCCAGGCAAGCACTTCCTGCGCGGTGCCATCGGTCATGTGCGTATCGAGTGGTTGCCCCAGTGCCCGCAATGCCCGAATCAGCAGAGGGGTGGCCTGTTCGGCCGGCAACGGTGGCGAGCGATAGGATTTGCCGAGCTTGTGGCCATCCGGCTGGGTGATCAGCGGCACATGCAGGTAGCGTGGCTGGGGCAGGCCCAGCAGTTCCTGCAAGTACAACTGGCGGGGCGTCGAGTCCAGCAGGTCGGCACCGCGCACGATATCGGTCACGCCTTGCCAGGCGTCATCGATTATCACGGCGAGCTGATAGGCATACAGGCCGTCGCGCCTGCGGATCACGAAGTCACCGCTTCCGCGTCCCAGGTGCATTTTGAATGTGCCCTGCACACGGTCTTCGAAGCGATATTCAAGCTCCGGGACCCGGATGCGGATTGCGGCACTCTCGGGCGCATGTCCCGCATTGCGGCAAAAACCGGGATACACGCCTTCAAACGGCTCGAGCTGTTTGCGTGAGCAGGTGCAGGCATAGGCCAGGCCATGATTGAACCAGCGCTGGAGTATTTCGGCGTAGGCATCATGGCGCTCGCTCTGCCGAGCCATCTCGCCATCCCATTCAAAGCCGTAGCGCTCAAGGGTTTCAAGAATCGCGGCTTGCGCGCCGGCCACCTCGCGCGGCGGGTCCAGGTCTTCCATGCGTAACAGCCACTGGCCGCCGACTGCGCGAGCGTCCAGATAGGACGCCAGCGCTGCGACCAACGAGCCAAAATGCAGATAACCACTGGGAGTCGGCGCAAAGCGCCCGATATAGGCCGGTTTTTTCATGGGCGGGATGTTACGGGTGGCTAGCTTGAGTGAGCAAGCGAAACGCGGTTGGTCTTCACGCGGACTCTCGTGACGATGTTCACTCTGCGCCGCGTTGCTCGTCCAAGACCGGACGCAGAGCGT
>NZ_LJQT01000083.1:6015-9556 GCF_001400515.1 Pseudomonas meliae
TTCCTCACGCTCCAGCGTAGGAATGCCGTGCTTGAAGCTCGGCGTCACAGATCTTTGCCGCACCGCACATTCAAGATCGGACGCAAATCCGGAACGACGAACCGAAGTGAAGCGTCGGCACGATAGTCAACGCGCGTATTGGCACGAGGGGCGTGATTCCAACAGGCACAAAAAAAGACGCCGAAGCGTCTTTTTCAGTCAAAGGCGGCCCCAGGTCACTTACCGACCTGTTTTTCCTTGATTTCAGCAAGTGTCTTGCAGTCGACGCACTGGTCGGCAGTCGGGCGCGCTTCAAGACGGCGAATGCCGATCTCTACGCCGCACGATTCACACCAGCCGTATTCTTCGTCCTTGATCAGTTGCAGCGTCTTGTCGATCTTCTTGATCAGCTTGCGTTCGCGGTCACGGGCACGAAGTTCGAGGCTGAACTCTTCTTCCTGACTGGCACGGTCGGCCGGGTCGGGAAAGTTGGCTGCTTCGTCCTTCATATGGTCTACCGTTCGGTCGACCTCTTGCATCAAGTCCTGCTTCCACTTGTTCAGGATCTTGGTGAAGTGCGCGCGCATGGGCTCGCTCATGTACTCCTCACCCTTTGTTTCCGGGTAGGGTGCAAAGCCGCCGATTAGATGGCTGTGTTGCTTTTCTGGGGTGGGCATGTCTGGACCGCCTCTCACTCTTCTAATCTATTGCGCAGGATTGTTCCATCACCGACACCCGTCGGCCCTGCAGCTGCAAGCGGGCGAACTTACCAGATCAAATCGGAGTGCGCTACTCCCGGTTGTCGAGCATGACGACGCCGTCCGCTTATAGAGATGGCTATTTCGCATCTGCCCTTCACTTAAATGAACTCTAGTCGATGCGTACCGTCGTAGCTTTCTTTTATTCAGCATTCGACGGCTGGGTTTTTCAGCCCGTTAAAGCACCGTAGTGCGGTCGGTTCGGTAGAATCATGCCGCGTCGTCATGACAATCATGTTTTTAATACCCGCACCCATAAAGGAATATCCATGCCCCAGCCTTACAGTGCACGTAGTCGCGCCATCGAACCTTTTCATGTCATGGCGCTGCTGGCGCGTGCCAATGAACTGCAGGCAGCGGGTCATGACGTTATTCACCTTGAAATCGGCGAGCCCGATTTTACGACTGCGCAGCCCATCATCAAGGCTGGCCAGGCGGCGCTGGCAGACGGCAAGACTCGCTACACCGCCGCTCGTGGTCTTCCGCAACTGCGCGAAGCCATTTCCGGATTCTACGCCCGACGCTACGGCGTTGATATTGATCCCCAGCGCATTCTGGTCACTCCGGGCGGTTCGGGCGCGTTGTTGCTTGCCAGCAGCCTGTTGGTCGATCCGGGCAAGCATTGGTTGCTGGCCGACCCTGGCTACCCTTGCAATCGACACTTCCTGCGTTTGATCGAGGGCGAGGCGCAACTGGTGCCGGTCGGTCCGCAAGAACGCTATCAACTGAATCCCGAACTGGTGGCGGCTCACTGGAACCAGAACAGTGTCGGCGCACTGGTGGCATCGCCTGCCAATCCTACCGGCACGCTGCTGAATCGCGACGAACTGGCAGCCTTGTCACAAGCGCTGAAAGCTCGCAACGGCCACCTGGTGGTGGACGAGATCTACCATGGCCTGACCTACGGCGTGGAGGCCAGCAGTGTGCTGGAGGTGGATAACGAAGCGTTTGTTCTTAATAGTTTTTCAAAGTATTTCGGCATGACGGGCTGGCGCCTCGGCTGGCTGGTTGCACCACAAGACGCCGTGGCCGATCTGGAAAAACTGGCGCAGAACCTTTACATCAGCGCGCCAAGCATGGCGCAACATGCCGCGCTTGCCTGCTTTGAGCCTCAGACACTTGAAATATTCGAGCAGCGGCGCGCCGAGTTCGGCCGTCGCCGGGACTTCCTGTTGCCTGCGCTGCGCGAACTGGGTTTCGGTATTGCCGTCGAGCCGGAAGGGGCATTCTATTTGTACGCCGACATCTCGGCGTTTGGCGGCGATGCCTTCGCGTTCTGCCGGCATTTTCTGGAAACCGAGCATGTCGCTTTTACGCCAGGCCTGGACTTTGGTCGCCATCAGGCTGGGCATCATGTGCGCTTTGCCTATACACAGAGCCTGCCGCGCCTTCAGCAGGCAGTCGAGCGAATTGCTCGCGGTTTGCGTAGCTGGGGTGCCTGATGCGCTTTGCTCCGCAGCTTGAACAGGGTCGTCTGCTGACCCGTTACAAACGCTTTCTGGCTGATATCGAAACCGACAGCGGCGAGCTGTTGACCATTCACTGCCCCAACACCGGTTCAATGCTCAACTGCATGATGCCCGGTGGGCGTGTGTGGTTCAGCCGTTCAAGTGACCCGAAGCGCAAGCTGCCGGGCACTTGGGAAATCAGCGAGACGCCGCAGGGCAGGCTGGCCTGTATCAACACCGGGCGAGCCAATACGCTGGTTGAAGAGGCCTTGCGCGCCGGGGTTATCAGCGAACTCGAGGGGTTTACGACGCTCAAGCGCGAGGTGGCCTACGGGCAGGAAAAGAGTCGTGTGGACTTTCGCCTTGAATACCCTGATGGCTATCTGTATCTGGAAGTGAAAAGTGTCACGTTGGGTTTCGATGATTCCAGTGTCGCTGCGTTTCCCGACGCGGTTACCCAGCGTGGTGCGCGGCACTTGCGTGAACTGGCCACGCTGGCGCGCGGGGGCGTGCGGGCCGTGTTGTTGTATTGCGTCAACCTCACCGGTATCGACGCCGTGCGACCCGCAAAGGAGATCGATCCGGTTTACGCGGCTGCGTTGCGCGAAGCCATTGACGCTGGTGTGCAAATTCTTGCCTACGGTGTGGACCTGACGCCAGACGAAATTGTTATTGACCGACGACTCCAGGTGCACTGGCTGGATTGAAGCGTTCTGGGCGTGACGAGTCAGCCCTCGTCATCCTCCATGGACAGCGACACCCAGATCCCCTCAGCATCTTCACGGCTCTGGATCGCCGTCAATGATTGGCCTTCGCAGGGGCCGGCAACGCATTCGCCATTCTCGATCAGAAACAACGCCCCATGCATTGCGCACCGGATCAGGCTGGCGCTGCTGTCGAGGAATTGATCCGGCTGCCATTCCAGGGCGATACCGCGATGCGGGCAGCGGTTTTTGTAGATGAACACTTCACCCTGACGACGTACTGCCAGCAATGTGTGCTCGCCTAGCTCGAAACCCCTGCTTCGTGCAAGTGACTTGAGGTGCAAAGGAATTTCAAGAAGCCTCCACAGGCCTGTTTTTTGTGTAGACGCCTGACCTGGGTAGTCTGACAGCTTCTTTGGGTTGTCGCGTTGTCGTACGCGGGGCTTGTTACAGGCTGCGTCAGTTTTTTCCTGTCTTCCTGTGGCTTTTTTCTCTGAGCATGGTCCTTGCGCCTTCTGGCCTTCAAGCCCGTATATCGTTCTGCTCATGTTTTGCAGAGCGAATACGCCATGAAAGAGATGACAGCAGATGATGAGCGGCTGGCGCGTCAGGTCATAAGGCTGCTTGAGCTGTTTTGAACCGCCCCGGGTTT
>NZ_LJQT01000086.1:0-311 GCF_001400515.1 Pseudomonas meliae
TCGTGGGTAGCGAGTGCGAACATCGCCCTGTGCTGTGTGAAGAATGACTAGAAATTCCATCGACATGCCCCCTTGGACTTTGCTTCTTGATGGGGTAATTGTGAAGTATATTTCTCAAAAGATAAAGAAATATATTTCTATTTTAGGATCGCCGGGAGCGCCATCACAGCGTCGTCGTAGTACCTGGGCCGGTCTCCATCCGCAATGATCTGATGCACTCGGCGTTTGCTCATGGCCCAGCGTATGGCCAGCAACTCAGGCTCCCAGCCTCTACGTTTGATTTCAGCCTTGAAGGCTTCTGGTGCCATCGA
>NZ_LJQT01000182.1:0-6421 GCF_001400515.1 Pseudomonas meliae
AACCCGGGGCGGTTCAGCACCGACTATGTCTACCCACGTACCACCAACAAGATTCTGCGTGCATTCCTGCACTCCAAGGGTGTAGCGGATAAAGACATCGAAGAGGTCTACACCCCGTTCGGTCACTCCGACTATCAAACCATCGTGGCCAACATCAAGAAGTTCTCTGCAGGTGGCAAGACAGCGGTTATCTCCACCGTTAACGGCGACTCCAATGTGCCGTTCTACAAAGAACTGGCCAACCAGGGCCTGAAAGCCACCGACGTACCGGTTGTAGCGTTTTCGGTAGGCGAAGAAGAACTACGCGGCATCGACACCAAACCACTGGTAGGCCACCTCGCCGCCTGGAACTACTTCCAGTCGGTGGAAAACCCGGTCAACAAGAAGTTCGTCGCTGACTGGACTGCCTACGCCAAAAAGAAAAACCTGCCAGGCGCTGACAAAGCGGTGACCAACGACCCGATGGAAGCTACCTACGTCGGTATTCACATGTGGGCACAGGCAGTCGAGAAAGCCAAAACCACTGACGTGGACAAGGTACGCGAGGCAATGGCCGGACAAACCTTCGCAGCACCGTCGGGATTCACCCTGACCATGGACAAAACCAACCACCACTTGCACAAGCCGGTAATGATTGGCGAAGTGGAGGATAACGGTCAGTTCAACGTCGTCTGGCAAACCAAAGAGCCGATCCGCGCCCAGCCATGGAGCCCCTACATTCCTGGCAACGACAAAAAGCCTGATCATCCCGTGAAGAGCAACTGATGTGACGGGGCTGAGAGCACAACAACTCTCGCCCCTACGCTCCAGCGCTAGTCGTACGCACACGTTCGCTCGGCCTCAGGGTGGAAAGCATTTTTTTAGGAGCGGACTTGTCCGCGAAGGCGGCTGTTCAAACGATACATCTTCAGTGAATGTAACGGCCCTTTCGTGAACAAGTTCACTCCCACGGCCTTCGGCCAGAATCAAGAGCAGACGGCGACACACTCAATCAAGGCCATATTGATATGCCTTCCTACTTCTACCGTTTCATCCTCGCTATCAGCCTGCTGCTGCCCCTTGCAGCTCAGGCCAGCGATGCCAGTGATTTTGTCGCAGCCAGTTCTGCACAACAGGCCGAGCTGCTGGAGGCCTGGGCAGCCAAGCCGACAGCGGAACGCGTTGAACTGCTTGAAGCTCTGCGCGATGGCCGTGTTGCCGCCGACAGCAGCAAGCGCGCCTGGATCGAAAACAACGATCAATACGTGCCGGTCGATGCACAAGCCCCTGCAGCAGCCGACGCCCCAACTCCTGACGAACCGCGCAAACTGCGCCTGAACAACAGGCTGCGTGGTCTGGTTGAAACAGCGCTGGCCAGCCACCAACTGCTGGCAGCCGATACGCAACTGCGTATGGCAGCAGCCCTGCAATTGCAAAAAAGCGCTCGCCCTGCACAACTGGAGCTACTGACCGAGCGTGTCGCCAGCGAAACCGATTCCAGCGTCAAAAGCGCGCTGGCCCTGGCGCTGGCCAACCTGCAAATGGTCGACTCCAGCCCGACAGTACGTCTGGCTGCCGTGCGACTGCTGGGTGAAACCGGTGACCCGCTGGCGCGTACCCGTCTTGAATCATTGCTGGCGCCCGGCGTGGAAACCGACGCTTCGGTACGCGTGGCGGCTGAAACCAGCCTGGCACAGGTGAAGCGCAAGCTGATGATCGGCGAAATCCTCGGTCAGGCGTTCAGCGGCATGTCGCTGGGCTCGATCCTGTTGCTGGCGGCGCTGGGTCTGGCGATCACCTTCGGCCTGCTGGGTGTGATCAACATGGCCCATGGCGAGATGCTGATGCTGGGCACCTATTCAACCTATGTCGTGCAACTGATGCTGCAGCGCTATGCACCGGGGGCCATCGAGTACTACCCGCTGATCGCGCTGCCAGTGGCGTTCTTTGTCACCGCCGCGATCGGCATGGCTCTGGAACGTACGGTCATTCGTCACCTGTATGGCCGCCCGCTGGAAACTCTGCTCGCCACCTGGGGCATCAGCCTGATGCTGATTCAGGCCGTACGTCTGGCCTTTGGCGCGCAGAACGTTGAAGTCGCCAACCCGCAATGGCTGTCAGGCGGCATTCAGGTGTTGCCTAACCTGGTATTGCCTTACAACCGCATCGTGATCATCGCCTTCGCCCTGTTCGTGGTCGTGCTGACCTGGCTGCTGCTGAACAAGACCCGACTGGGCCTGAACGTGCGTGCTGTGACCCAGAACCGCAACATGGCTGCCTGCTGCGGTGTGCCGACCGGGCGCATCGACATGATGGCATTCGGTCTGGGCTCGGGCATTGCAGGTCTGGGCGGCGTCGCCCTGAGCCAGATCGGCAACGTCGGCCCCGACCTTGGCCAAAGCTACATCATCGACTCATTCCTGGTGGTGGTGCTCGGCGGTGTCGGGCAACTGGCCGGTAGCGTGATGGCGGCCTTCGGGCTGGGCATTGCCAACAAGATTCTCGAACCGCAAATCGGCGCTGTATTGGGCAAGATCCTGATACTGGCGCTGATCATTCTGTTTATCCAGAAACGTCCGCAAGGCCTCTTCGCATTGAAAGGACGGGTGATCGACTGATGAGCCAGCCATTGATGGTAACTGCCGCACAAAAAGTCGGCCCCAAAGGCACGTTGACCGCAGGCATTGTGATACTGGCTGTGCTGCTGGCACTGCCGTTGCTGTCGTTGTTGCCTGCCGATAACAGCTTTCAAGTCTCGGCCTACACCTTGACCCTGGTGGGCAAAATCCTCTGCTACGCCATTGTCGCCCTGGCGCTGGATCTGGTCTGGGGCTACGCCGGGCTATTGTCGCTGGGCCACGGCCTGTTCTTCGCACTGGGCGGCTATGCCATGGGCATGTACCTGATGCGCCAGGCCGCAGGTGATGGTTTGCCTGCGTTCATGACGTTCCTGTCGTGGACCGAACTGCCGTGGTACTGGGCAGGCACCGACAATTTCCTCTGGGCGCTGTGTCTGGTGGTCCTCGCACCTGGGCTGCTGGCGCTGGTGTTCGGCTTCTTCGCCTTCCGCTCGCGGATCAAAGGCGTGTATTTCTCGATCATGACCCAGGCCCTGACGTTTGCCGGCATGCTGCTGTTCTTTCGCAACGAGACCGGCTTTGGCGGCAACAACGGGTTTACCAACTTTCGCAGCATTCTGGGTTTCAGCATCAGTTCCCAAGGAACCAGAGCAACGCTGTTCCTAGCGACAGTCTTATTGCTGATTGCCAGCCTGTACATCGGCTGGCGCCTGGCGCAGAGCAAGTTCGGCAGGGTTCTGACGGCGTTGCGTGATGCGGAAAACCGCCTGATGTTCTGCGGTTACGATCCGCGCGGCTTCAAGCTGTTTGTCTGGGTCTTGAGTGCCGTACTGTGCGGCCTGGCCGGGGCCCTGTATGTGCCGCAGGTCGGCATCATCAACCCCAGCGAAATGTCGCCGACCAACTCTATCGAAGCAGCAGTGTGGGTAGCATTGGGCGGCCGTGGCACGTTGATCGGCCCATTGCTGGGCGCGGGTCTTGTGAACGGCATGAAAAGCTGGTTCACCGTGGCTTTCCCGGAATACTGGCTGTTCTTTCTCGGCGCGCTGTTCATCATCGTCACGCTGTACCTGCCCAAAGGCGTGATCGGCTTGCTGAAGAAAAGGAGCGAGCAATGAAAACCACTCCTACCCCGTCGTTCATGCTTGAACCGGTTCTGGCACCCAACTCTGATGCAGGCACCAGCCGCGATGCGGTAGGCCTTGGCAAAAGCGCTGGCAAAGGGCTGAACACACGACACGGCACGATCCTGACGCTGGAAGACATCAGCGTCAGCTTCGACGGTTTCAAGGCACTGAACGATCTGAATCTGTACATCGGCGTGGGCGAGCTGCGCTGCATCATCGGCCCCAACGGCGCTGGCAAGGCCACGCTGATGGACGTCATCACCGGCAAGACCCGCCCCAGCCACGGCAAGGCCTGGTTCGGCGAAACGCTGGACCTGACGCAGATGAGCGAAGTGCAGATTGCTCAGGCCGGAATTGGCCGAAAGTTCCAGAAGCCGACGGTGTTCGAAGCCTTGAGCGTGTTCGAGAACCTTGAACTGGCTCAAAAGACCGACAAATCGGTATGGGCCAGTTTGCGTGCGCGGTTGAGCGGCGAACAGCAGGACCGGATACGCGAAGTCCTGGAAACCATTCGCCTGACCACCTCCATGCACCGCCCGGCGGGCTTGCTGTCTCACGGCCAGAAGCAGTTTCTGGAGATCGGTATGCTGCTGGTTCAGGACCCGCAATTGCTGCTGCTCGACGAGCCGGTGGCGGGCATGACCGACGCCGAAACCGAATTCACCGCCGAGCTGTTCAAGGGCCTGGCCGGCAAACACTCACTGATGGTGGTCGAGCATGACATGGGCTTCGTCGGCTCGATTGCCGACCACGTCACCGTGCTGCACCAAGGCAGCGTATTGGCCGAAGGCTCGCTGAACGACGTGCAGGCCGACGAACGCGTAATCGAAGTGTATTTAGGGCGCTGACGCAACGAACTGATCGGCGCGCGGCACGGAAATACCTGTCCAGACGCCCCGCGTCCCAACATTACGATTACGCTGCAACCGACGAGAACATTCACCATGCTCCAGGTCGAAAAGCTTCATCAGTATTACGGTGGCAGCCACATTCTTCGCGGTCTGTCGTTTGATGTGAAGGTCGGTGAAGTCACCTGCCTGCTGGGCCGCAACGGCGTAGGCAAGACTACGCTGTTGCGTGTGCTGATGGGCTTGTTGCCGTCGAAGGAAGGCTCGGTGCAATGGGAAGGCAAGGCCATCACCCAGTTCAAGACGCATCAGCGGGTGCATGCCGGGATTGCTTATGTGCCGCAAGGCCGGGAAATATTCGGCCGGCTGACGGTCGAGGAAAACCTGTTGATGGGCCTGTCACGCTTTCCGGGCTCCGAAGCAAAGGAAGTGCCGGCATTTATCTACGAGCTGTTCCCGGTGCTGCTGCAGATGAAACATCGGCGTGGCGGCGATCTGTCCGGTGGTCAGCAGCAATTGGCGATAGGCCGGGCACTGGCGAGTCGTCCACGCTTGCTGATTCTCGACGAGCCTACCGAAGGTATTCAGCCCTCGGTGATCAAGGAGATCGGCGCAGTGATCAAAAAACTGGCCGAGCGCGGCGACATGGCGATTCTGCTGGTCGAGCAGTTCTACGACTTCGCGGCGGAACTGGCCGATCAATACCTGGTGATGTCGCGAGGAGAAATCGTCCAGCAGGGCCGTGGCGAGAACATGGAGACCGAAGGGGTTCGCGGTCTGGTGACTATTTAATTAATGCGCCAATCCGTTATCGTGCTGCACTCGACAAGCCAATGAAGACACCATGAATCTGCCTGCCAACACCGCCCTTTTTACCCCCAGCTGGCATGCCGAGCTGGAATTGGGTTATGGCCGTTTCGATGACTGCACACGCCCGACCCAACGTCGCCACAAAGGGCCGCTGCGGGTGCAAAAGCATCTGTATGCCGAAGGACCGCAGGTGTGCCAGCACATCATCGTTCACCCACCGGGCGGTATCGCCGGGGGAGACCGGCTGGACATTTCAGCCACGGTCGGTGCCGATGCCTGGGCACAACTGACCAGCCCCGGCGCGGCGAAATGGTATCGCGCCGCCAGCCCGGCCTTTCAGCAACTGGAGCTGCATGTCCAGCCCGGCGCGACGCTGGAATGGCTGCCGCAGGAAACCATCGTTTTCAGCAATGCCCAGGCAGAACTTACCACCCGCATAGAACTGCACGGTGACGCGAAGCTATGCTACTGGGATGTAGTAGCACTGGGCCGTCCGGCCAGCGGCGAGCGTTTCGAGCAGGGACATTTTCAGTCGCATCTGGATATCCGCCGCGACGGCACATTGCTCTGGCACGAACGGCAACGCATTATAGGTGGCGACGGGCTGCTGGACTCGCCCATCGGCCTGGACGGCAAAACGGTATTCGCCACCCTGCTGCTGACCGGTGAAGTGAGCAGCGATCTGCTTGAGGCCTGTCGCTCGCTGTCGATGCCCAACCCGGTACGCGGTGATCTGACCCAATTGCCGGGCCTTGTAGTGGCTCGCTGCCTGGCAGACGAAGCATTGCACGCGCGAGCCTGGCTGATACAAATCTGGAAATACCTGCGCCCTGCCCTGCTGGGACGCCAGGCGGTAACGCCAAGAATCTGGAACACCTGATTGATGACTGGACGCTCTGCATTCCAGGCTACACCCTCGGCGCTGATACACTCAGCGTGATACATAAGTCTTGAAAAGCCCGAAAATCGGGGCTTTTAGCGCTTCTGCCCGCAGGGCGTGGGAGCGAACGTGTTCGCGAAGACAATGTTTTAGGCGCTGCATTTTCGGCGACTACACCGGCCCCTTCGCGAACAAGTT
>NZ_LJQT01000182.1:6432-8307 GCF_001400515.1 Pseudomonas meliae
CCCACGGCCTTCGGCCAGAACCCAAAACAGACTTATACATAACGATGAGGGCTCAAGCCTGGGAACGATCAACCACCGAATTTGAACAAACGGAAACCCCATGGACCTGACACCACGCGAAAAAGACAAGCTGCTGATCTTCACCGCCGGACTGGTCGCCGAACGGCGTCTGGCACGCGGTGTGAAGCTCAATTACCCGGAAGCCATGGCCTACATCTCTGCGGCACTGCTCGAAGGTGCGCGTGACGGACAGACCGTCGCTGAGCTCATGCACTACGGCACGACCCTGCTGAGCCGCGATCAGGTCATGGAAGGTATCGCGGAAATGATCCCGGAGATTCAGGTGGAAGCCACCTTTCCGGACGGCACCAAACTCGTCACCGTGCATCAGCCGATTGCCTGAAGGAGTGATCATGCAGGACGTGATTCGCGATGCCCTGCCGGACGATCTGCCGGGCATTCTGGAGATCTACAACGACGCAGTGCTCAATACCACGGCTATCTGGAACGAGCAGCCGGTTGATCTGGCCAACCGCCAGGCATGGTACGCCGCTCGCCAGAGTCAGGGTTATCCGATTCTGGTGGCCACCGACACCGCAGGCGAAGTGCTCGGCTATTCGTCGTTTGGCGACTGGCGGCCGTTCGAAGGCTTTCGCCATACGGTCGAGCATTCGGTTTACGTGCGCGCTGACCAGCGTGGCAAACGCTTGGGCCCGCGTCTGATGGCCGCCTTGATCGAGCGCGCCCGTGCCTGTGACAAGCACATGATGGTCGCGGCGATCGAAAGTGGTAACGCTGCGTCCATCGCCCTGCATGATCGCCTGGGTTTCAAGACCACCGGACAAATGCCTCAGGTCGGCACCAAATTCGGCCGCTGGCTGGACCTGACCTTCATGCAGCTCGACCTGTCGCCCGGTGCTCAGCCACCGGCTTCGCAAGCCCCCTCCGCCCTTTAGAGAGCACGCCATGAATCCAGCACAGCTGCGCCGCGTCACCGCCGAAAGCTTCGCGCATTACCGCCAGGGTCTGGCGCAATTGTTGTTCGATACGGTTCATGATGGCGCGTCGGTCGGTTTCATGGCCGACCTCGACATGGCGCAGGCCTACGGCTGGTGCGACGGGCTCAGAGCCGATGTCGCCGCTGGCTCTCTGCTGCTGTGGGTGGTGGTCGAGAACGAGAACGTCTTGGCCAGTGCGCAACTGTCGCTGTGCCAGAAGCCCAACGGCCTGAACCGCGCCGAAGTNNCAGAAACTGATGGTGCTGCCTGCGGCGCGCGGGCGTGGCCTGGGCAGGCAATTGATGGAGGCCGTTGAACAGGCGGCCGTGAAACACAAACGTGGGCTGTTGCACCTGGACACCGAAGCAGGCTCGGCGGCTGAAGCCTTCTACAGCGCGCTGGCCTACCACCGTGTCGGTGAGCTGCCGGGTTATTGCGCCACACCGGACGGGCGCCTGCATCCCACCGCCATTTATTTCAAAACCTTGGGGCAACTGACATGATCCCTGGTCAATACCAGATCCAGCCCGGCGACATCGAACTCAACGCCGGACGCCGCACCCTCAGCCTGACCGTCGCCAACAGCGGCGACCGGCCGATTCAGGTGGGCTCGCATTTCCACTTTTTCGAAACCAACGACGCACTGACCTTCGACCGCGCCGCCAGCCGCGGCATGCGCCTGAATATCCCGGCCGGCACCGCCGTGCGCTTCGAGCCGGGCCAGTCCCGTGAAGTCGAGCTGGTGGACCTGGCCGGATTGCGCAAGGTCTACGGCTTTGCCGGACGGGTAATGGGCGATCTGGATTGAAGCCTTTTTGAATACCGTTCCTACGCTCCGCGTTCATCGTTACATACAAGTCTGCTTTTGATTCTGGCC
>NZ_LJQT01000406.1:0-282 GCF_001400515.1 Pseudomonas meliae
GCCGGTGCTGCCGGTGCCGACATTGCCGGGATGGGTGATTCGGCAGCGGTAGGCGCCACGTCGCTTAAGAAATCTGCACTGACCATTGCTCAGTTTGTCGGTGTGATCTTTGTGATCGGTGGGCTGGTCGCGGCCAAGAACAAGAAAGACAACCCGCAGATCAAAATCGGCGCGATCGTCGCGTCCATCCTGTTCGGGGTATGCCTGGTGGTTGTGCCTGAAATCATCAAGCGCTCACAAGCGCAGGTCGGCCTGGCACCCGTGGATGTGGGCTAAGCCAAC
>NZ_LJQT01000372.1:0-596 GCF_001400515.1 Pseudomonas meliae
CCACGGCCGCCTCTCACTCGCCGCCAATTATCGGCGCATAGTCGATGCCGTAGTTTTTCAGCAGCGCTTCCTGGATCACCTTGCGTTTCGGGATGTTGCGCTCAAAGGCTTCCTTGGCCACGTGGTAATGCACATCCGCATCGAGCATGACGCGCACCTCTGCCGAGCGCCACTTGGCCTTTCCGTCTTCGGTTTCGAACTCATTCAACATGCCATTTCCTCATCCCGGTTAATTTTGTTAGCGGGCTGTTCCTCGCTGGTATCCATTAGGTCACAGGGGGGAAATGTTGTCATGTAGCCAATTTTGGCTACTTGACATTTTCCTTAAAATCAGGCTGTTGACTCTAAGCATACAAATATCACGAAGCTCAAAAAGATTATGAATTTCGAATTTGTCTTTAGCTCTAGACAGATAAACTCGAACCGTATGCGGGGATATACCCACTTCAATGGCAATCGTTCTCAACGAAAAGCCATGCGAATACATGATTACCGCTTTGCCCTCCTGCGGTGAAAGATCAGGGAGCAGATCAGTTGTCCACTCTTCTTGCCCTTCCAGAAAAATCGCCATTTTAAAATCCCTCATGCACGACAGA
>NZ_LJQT01000205.1:0-719 GCF_001400515.1 Pseudomonas meliae
TTCGGTGTGGACTCGGACAACAGCACCACGCCGGTGCTGGGCAAGCTGTCCGGGCCGTATGCCGGTGCTGTGCTCAAGGCACCCGAGGGCGCCAGGTTGGCCGGTGATGGTGTGGTGATCCACTTCACTGAAATGGCCTTCAAGGGCGTCAATTACAAAGTCGATGCCTATGCGCTTCAGGACGACACCCTGTTGGCCAACGTGGCTTCTGAAGTGAACCACCGCTACATGTCACGCATTGTGTTGCCAGCGGTACTGGGCGGCATTGGCAATATCAGCGACATGTACTCACAAGCCAATACTCAGGTCCTCAGCAATGGCTTTTCCACCCAGACCGCTCGACCAGGCATGCCGGATGGAACGGCGGNNGTCGCCGGTACCATTCTGGGCGGTGCCGCCGGCCAGGCGGCCAAAGTGCTGACGGATGATGCTGCTCGCACCCCGGCCACCCAGGTCAATGTGTTCAAGGGGCAGGTGGTCGCGATTCAGTTCATGCGAGGCGTATACGCAGGTGATGCCGTTGCCCCAGGGCGAAGCGGTGAAACGGTGCAACCTGCGGCTCCCGCTCAGGCCGTCATGTCGGCACAACCGCAGTCCCCATCCCAACCGCTGACGCCTGATCAATGGCGTGCGCAGACCCAGACGAGAATCCAGGCGCAGCGCAAGCTGCAGGAGAGTCAACAATGAGCGAGTTCAGTCCAGCAGAGCCCAAGGCATCA
>NZ_LJQT01000329.1:0-23901 GCF_001400515.1 Pseudomonas meliae
GAGTCCCCTAGGGGACGCCACGATTTCCCGCTCTGCGGGACCAAGGGTCATTCGATTATTGAATGGCCCTTTTGTTTTTTCAGGGTTTGAAAAATCGCCCTTCCTGCCTCTATTTATTCCCACAGGTATGTGTTCAGTCTGGAATTGCAGTTTCAGCTCTTTTATCCGGGCTTATTCAGGCGTGTGTATAACACTGAGCGCTGGAGCTTGAGAAATGTACAGGTCCTTTCGCGAACAAGTTCGCTCTCACGGACTTCGGCCAGAATCAAAAGCAGACGCGCCACTATCCTGACTTCGCTACACTCCCGCTCATCACATTCACTCAAGCAGGAGCACGCATGGTCTGGGACCGGGCAACGCCTTTCGTCATTGATCTGAACGTCGGCGCTGAAGACATCGACGGGCTGGGGCATGCCAATAATGCCGTGTACGTCTCCTGGCTGGAGCGCTGTGCCTGGCGGCATTCGCAGTATCTGGGCCTGGACCTGACCGAATACCGGCGTCTGGACCGGGCCATGGCGGTGGTCAGACACGAGATCGACTACTTGGCCAGTGCCTATGAGAACGATGAACTGCAACTGGCGACCTGGATCGTCGATTGGGATCGCCGCCTGAAAATGACCCGTTGCTTTCAGCTCAAGCGACCCGCCGACAACCTGACGTTGCTGCGCGCGCAAACCACCTTTGTCTGCATCGAACTGTCCAGCGGTCGGCCCAAGCGCATGCCCGCCGAGTTCATCGAGGGCTATGGCGCAGCCATCCCTGACGGCACCGTTCCCAATCCGCACGCCGGGCAGTAAACTGCCGGACTTTTTTTCGAGTGTGACCCATGCAAATTGCTCTGGCGCCCATGGAGGGGTTGGTCGACGACATCCTGCGCGATGCCCTGACGAAAGTAGGTGGTATCGACTGGTGCGTGACCGAATTCATCCGGGTGTCCGAGCGTTTGATGCCTGCGCACTACTTTTACAAATACGCTTCGGAATTCCACAAAGGCGCGAAGACCGACGCAGGTACGCCTTTGCGGCTCCAGCTGTTGGGCTCCGACCCAGTGTGTCTGGCCGAGAACGCCGCGTTCGCCTGTGAGTTGGGCGCACCGGTATTGGACCTGAACTTCGGTTGTCCGGCCAAGACTGTCAATCGCTCCCGTGGTGGCGCAATCCTGCTCAAAGAGCCGGAACTGCTGCATTCCATCGTCAGCCAGGTACGCCGTGCCGTGCCCAGACATATTCCTGTAACAGCCAAGATGCGTCTGGGTTACGAAAACACTGATGGCGCGCTGGATTGCGCGCGGGCGTTGGCCGATGGCGGGGCTGAGCAAATAGTCGTTCACGCGCGCACCAAGGTCGACGGTTACAAGCCGCCCGCGCACTGGGAGTGGATTGCACGCATTCAGGAGGTGGCGAAGGTCCCCGTGGTGGCCAACGGTGAAATCTGGACCGTTGACGATTGGCGTCGTTGCCGGGAAATATGCGGCGCACGCGACATCATGATTGGTCGCGGGCTGGTGGCGCGCCCTGATCTGGCCCGGCAGATAGCTGCGGCACAGAAGGGTGAAGAGGTCGTGCCGATGACCTGGGATGAGTTGCAGCCCATGCTGCGCGCTTTCTGGCAGGCCTGTCTGATCAAGATGACGCTCATTCAGGCGCCGGGTCGTCTCAAGCAATGGTTGGTGCTACTGACCAAGAGCTACCCTGAGGCGACCCTGATGTTCAATGCGCTACGCCGCGAAACCGACTGTGATCGCATCGGCGTGATGCTGGGCTGTCTGCCTGGCTGCTTACCCGAAAGCTAACCCCGACGAACGGTCGAAAAAAACCTGAAAAAAGTCTCTTGAAAAGTGAATGGGTATCCCTATTTTGCTGATCAAGCGATGCCGAAAACGGGTCGCGTACACCACTCGCTGATAAACAGGAGAATTGTTATGGCTACTGCATTTTCTCTGGCTCCACTGTTTCGCAACTCAGTGGGTTTCGACCGCTTCAACGACCTGTTCGAGTCGGCGGCACGAAATGAGACAACCAGCGGCTACCCTCCCTACAACGTGGAGCGGCATACCGATGATCATTACCGGATCGTGATCGCTGCGGCAGGCATGCAAGAGCAGGACCTTGAGCTACAGGTCGAGAAGGGCGTATTGACCGTGATCGGCAACAAGCGCGAGCAGGAAGCCGACAACGTGACCTATCTGCATCAGGGTATTGCCCGGCGTGAATTCAAGCTGTCGTTCAGGCTGGCCGACAATATCGAGGTCAAGGGTGCCGACCTGTCTCACGGTCTATTGAGCATCGACCTGGTGCGCAACGTGCCGGAAGAGGCAAAACCAAAGCGCATTCCGCTCAATACCCAGAAAGTACTGGGCAGCTAATCAGTTGTTCTATAGAAGAGGCGCCTTTTCTGTCTTCACTCCAGAGACGCAGTTTCCTGAAACTGCCGTTTTAGCAGCAGGTTCTCGAACTGCGGACCCGGCAGTGGTTCGCTGAACAGGTAGCCTTGATAGTTGTAACAGCCCACTCTTTTCAGGAACGCCAGTTGCTCCGGCGTTTCGACGCCTTCAGCG
Organism: Pseudomonas meliae; assembly: GCF_001400515.1. Taxonomy (NCBI): domain Bacteria; kingdom Pseudomonadati; phylum Pseudomonadota; class Gammaproteobacteria; order Pseudomonadales; family Pseudomonadaceae; genus Pseudomonas; species Pseudomonas meliae. Next base: position 2,561 of record NZ_LJQT01000329.1, read on the forward strand.
ATGACGTTAAGGTTCAGGCTCTGAGCCATGGCCACGATGGCGCGGATGATTTCTGCGTCGTTGGGGTCGCTGGTGGCGTCCTGAACGAAGGACTGGTCAATCTTCAGCGTATCCACCGGCAAGCGCTTGAGGTAAGTCAGTGAGGAATAGCCGGTGCCGAAGTCATCCATCGCAAAACTCACGCCCAATTCCTTCAGGCTGAGCATTTTGAGGATGGTGTCGTCAAGGTTCCGGATGACGATGCCTTCAGTGATTTCCAGCTTGAGCATGGAGGCAGGTAATTGATGCTGCTTGAGGCTGTGTTGCACGCGCTCGATAAAGTCGTTCTGGCGGAACTGACGCGGACTTATATTGACGCCCATCAGGAATTTGTTTTTCGAGATCAGCCCCTGCTTTAAAAGCAGGCCTCCGGTTTTGCAGGCCTCGTCCAGAATATGGCTGCCGACCTCCAGAATCATCCCGCTTTCTTCAAGTATCTGGACAAACTGATCAGGTGACAGCAACCCGTATTCAGGGTGCTCCCAGCGCAGCAGTGCCTCTGCACCGGTAATGTACTGGTCCCGGCAATCGATCTGGGCCTGGAAGTGCAGCTGGAATTCGTTGCGGGTCAGCGCCAGTCGCAAGTCGTTTTCAAGACGCAGGCGCTGGCTGACGGCCTGCTGCATGGATACATGGAAAAACTGTGACGCATTGCGTCCGGAATCCTTGGCTCGATACAGCGCAATATCGGCCCGTTTGAGCAAATCGGCAGGGGCCAGGCCATCGTCCGGAATCAGAACGATGCCGATGCTCGGCGTAACCTGCAGGCGATGACCGTCGAGGAACATCGGTTCGGCCAGCAGCTCGCGAAGGTTGTCGGCCAGCACGCGGACCTGCTGAGTGACTTCATCAAGGGTGCCGCCCAGCCCGCAGATCAGCACCACGAACTCGTCACCGCCCAGGCGGGCCACGGTGTCCTCCTGACGTACGCTGGCCTCCAGGCGCGCGGCGATGATGCTCAGCACGCTGTCGCCCACCGGGTGGCCAAGTGAGTCATTGATGTGCTTGAAATGGTCCAGGTCGAGAAACAGCAGGGCACCGCGCAGGTTCTGGTGCTGGAGCAGCGAGACTTGCTGGCTGAGGCGGTCCATCAGCAGCGCGCGGTTGGGCAGCCCGGTGAGCGGGTCGTGATAAGCCAGATGCTGAACCTGTGCCTGGGCGGTTTTCAGCTGGCCGATGTCTCGGGCGTTCATCAGCAGGCAGGCGGTATTGTTCAGAGTGATGAACTCGACCGAGATGTCCAGCACCAGGGGCGCGCCGTGCTTGTCCTGGCCATTCATTTCCCGATGATGCACGCGGCCTTTCTGGCGTAGTTCGTCAATCATGTATTCGCGCTGCACAGTGTCGGACCAGATACCGATTTCGTGGGCTGTGCGGCCCAGGACTTCCTGAGCGCTGAAGCCGGTCAGGCGACAGAAGCCGTCATTGACCTCTACATAGCGGCCGGACTCAATTTCAGTGATGGTGATCGAGTCCGGGCTTGAGTGAAATGCCTTGGCAAACTTCTCCTCGCTGGCCTCCAGCGCTGACTGGACGCACTGTTGAGTGATGTCCAGCACGGTTCCGGACAGCTTCACGGCCTGGCCATGTTCATTGCGATAGATTCGTGCACGGCTTTCAAGCAGGCGCGATGTGCCGTCTTGCAACTGGAAACGGTAGGTCACCTGCAGGCAATCCTGCCGGTTTTCCAGTGCCGCCGCATAAACTGCGCGCATGCGCCGTCGCTCTTCAGCGGGCAGGCTGCCGAAGAACTGCCGGCCATCCTCGTCGAAGGGCAGTGCCGCCATGCCGTGCAGCGCAGACGCACGCGCCGAGGCTTGCAGCCGGTTGCCGGTGATGTCCAGATCCCAGGTGCCCATCTGCGCCAGTTCCAGCGCCAGTTCCAGACGGTCCCGGGTTTGCTGGAGGACGCGCTCCGCGCCTGTCGGCGGCAGGCTGGGGGTGGCTGCCTGTGCAGGGACTTTCAGCACGGAGTTATCCGGTGGGTTGGACATTTGATCACGAGCCTTTAATCGAAAGAACCGATAGGGCGATCAGTCTGCGGTTTGCAGCATGGTCTACCTACTATGTCTGCGCATCGAGCAGTTTCATGAATGCTCTTGCTGCATTCGATAGCGTGCGTTCGGTATGCAGGATGTAGCCTAGCTGGCGATTGAGTTGCACGCCCGGCAATGGAATGCGCGCCACTTGTTCGTCGAGCATGGTGCGTGGCAGAACGCTCCAGGCAAGGCCAATGGAGACCATCATCTTGATGGTCTCCATATAGTTGGTACTCATCGCGATGTTGGGCTTTAGGCCCTGGGCTTCGCACAAGCCGCTGACAATGTGATGGGTAAACGTGTTACCGCCCGGAAATACTGCCGGATAGCGCACGACATCCTCCAGTTTCATGGGGCCGCTGTTGGCCAGCGGATGTTCCGGTGCCGCGACGAAGTCCAGCGGGTCGTCCCACATGGGCACGGCGCGGATCAGCGTATGCGGTTCGGGTGCGAGTGTAATGACTGCCAGTTCGGCGCGCCCGTGAAGAATTTCCTCATAGGCAATTTCCGAGTCCAGGAACTGAATGTCCAGTGCGACCTTTGGATAGGTCCGGGTAAACGCCCGTAGTACCGGGGGCAGGCGATGCAGGCCAATGTGGTGACTGGTCGCCAGAGTCAGCCGCCCGGTGACTTCGCCGGTCAGGTTGGTCAGCGCGCGGCGAGTGTCATCCAGCACGTTCAGAATCTGATAGGCACGTGGCAGCAGGGCGCGTCCGGCCTCGGTGAGGCTGACCTCCCGACCCAGGCGGTCGAACAGGCGCACATTCAATTGCTGCTCCAGACCGGCAATGCGCTTGCTGATGGCCGGTTGAGTCAGGTGGAGGCGTTCGCCTGCCCCGGAAAAGCTGCCGGTCTCGGCGATGGCAATAAAAGCATTAAGGTTGGCGAGATCCATGGTCGGATTCCATTTGGTTATCCAAAGTATGAAAATTATGAATTTGAGTTATTTAAGCATATTCCATACGATGACCGCACAAGCCAAGGGGTCATCGTCACGATTGCCCAAGGCATAGAAACAAGCTGATGAGGAAGTACGTCCGATGGCCGGGAAAACGCTCTACGACAAGCTCTGGGATTCGCATTTGGTCAAGCAGCGCGACGACGGTTCGGCGCTGATCTACATTGACCGCCATATCATCCACGAAGTGACCTCGCCGCAAGCGTTCGAAGGCCTGCGGCTGGCAAAGCGCAAGCCATGGCGGATCGACTCGATCATCGCCACGCCTGACCATAACGTGCCGACCACATCGGAACGCAAGGGGGGTATCGACGCCATTGAAGATCAGGTGTCGCGGCTGCAGGTGCAGACCCTCGATGACAACTGCGACGAGTACGGCATTACCGAATTCAAGATGAACGACCCGCGTCAGGGCATCGTTCACGTGATCGGCCCGGAGCAGGGCGCAACCCTGCCAGGCATGAGCGTGGTCTGCGGCGACTCGCACACCTCGACCCACGGCGCATTTGGTGCGCTGGCGCACGGTATCGGCACTTCCGAGGTCGAGCACGTGCTTGCCACTCAGTGCCTGGTTGCCAAGAAAATGAAGAACATGCTGGTCTCGGTCGAAGGGCAACTGCCGTTCGGCGTGACGGCTAAAGACATCGTGCTGGCCGTGATTGGCAAGATCGGTACGGCAGGCGGTAACGGTTACGCCATCGAGTTCGCCGGCAGCGCAATTCGTGACCTGTCGATCGAAGGCCGCATGACCATCTGCAACATGTCCATCGAAGCCGGTGCCCGGGTCGGCATGGTTGCCACCGACGAAAAGACCGTCGAGTACGTCAAGGGTCGTCCGTTTGCCCCTAAAGGTGCGGAATGGGACTTGGCAGTCGAGGCCTGGAAGGATCTGGTTTCCGACGCTGACGCGGTATTCGATACCGTGGTCAGGCTTGACGCCGCGCAGATCAAGCCACAGGTCAGCTGGGGCACTTCGCCGGAAATGGTGCTTGCCGTCGATCAAAACGTGCCGGACCCAGCGCAAGAGCCGGATCTGGTCAAGCGTGGCTCCATCGAGCGCGCCTTGAAGTACATGGGCCTGAAAGCCAATCAGCCGATCACCGATATCCAGCTGGACCGGGTATTCATCGGTTCCTGCACCAACTCGCGGATCGAAGACCTGCGCGCTGCTGCCGATGTTGCCAAGGGCCGCAAGGTGGCTGCGACCATCAAGCAGGCCATCGTAGTGCCGGGTTCGGGCCTGATCAAGGAGCAGGCCGAGAAGGAAGGGCTGGACAAAGTGTTCATCGAAGCCGGTTTCGAATGGCGTGAGCCGGGCTGTTCGATGTGCCTGGCGATGAACCCGGACCGCCTGGGTTCTGGCGAGCATTGCGCATCCACGTCCAACCGCAACTTCGAAGGCCGTCAGGGCGCTGGCGGCCGCACGCATCTGGTAAGCCCTGCGATGGCTGCCGCTGCGGCGGTCAATGGCCGTTTCATTGACGTTCGCGACTTGATCCAGCTCTGAGGAATCCAGCATGAAAGCCTTTACCCAACACAATGGCCTGGTTGCTCCTCTGGATCGTGCCAATGTCGACACCGACCAGATCATCCCCAAGCAGTTTCTCAAGTCGATCAAGCGTACGGGTTTTGGCCCGAACCTGTTCGATGAGTGGCGTTATCTGGACGTGGGCCAGCCATATCAGGACAACTCCAAGCGTCCGCTGAACCATGACTTCGTGCTCAACCATGAGCGTTACCAGGGTGCAAGCGTACTGCTGGCCCGGGAAAACTTCGGTTGTGGCTCCAGTCGCGAGCATGCGCCGTGGGCACTGGAAGAGTATGGTTTCTGCGCGATTATTGCGCCGAGCTACGCGGACATTTTCTTCAACAACAGCTTCAAGAACGGCCTGTTGCCGATCATTCTGTATGAAGCCGAGGTGGACGAGCTGTTCAAGCAGGTCGAGGCCAGCCCCGGCTACCAGTTGAGCATTGATCTGCAGGCGCAGACCGTGACCCGTCCCGACGGCAAGGTGCTGAGCTTTGAAATCGATGCGTTCCGCAAACATTGCCTGCTCAACGGCCTGGACGACATCGGCCTGACGCTGATGGACGCTGACGCCATTGCCAGTTTCGAAAGCAGGCATCGCGCCAGTCAGCCGTGGCTGTTCCGCGACTGATTGATTCATCGCAACCTGTCTGTTTGCCAGCAAGGGGCCCTGCGCCTTGCTGGCAAAAGTGTTTAAGACAGGTGATAAATTTTTCGCCGCTGCGAGCGTTATAAACAGGCGTTGTTCACGACGCCGCTGCACAAAATCGAGGATGTTATGAGCAAGCAGATTCTGATTCTCCCAGGTGATGGTATTGGTCCGGAAATCATGACCGAAGCGGTCAAGGTGCTGGAACTGGCCAACGAAAAGTATCAGCTGGGCTTTGAATTGACCCACGACGTGATCGGCGGCGCAGCCATCGACAAACACGGCGTGCCGCTGGCAGACGAGACCCTGGATCGCGCCCGTGCGACCGATGCCGTACTGCTGGGCGCAGTCGGCGGCCCGAAATGGGACACCATCGAGCGCGACATTCGTCCTGAACGCGGTCTGCTGAAAATTCGTTCGCAACTGGGCCTGTTCGGCAACCTGCGTCCGGCGATCCTCTACCCGCAACTGGCGGATGCGTCGAGCCTCAAGCCGGAAATCGTTGCCGGTCTGGATATCCTTATCGTCCGCGAACTGACCGGTGGCATCTACTTCGGCGCGCCACGCGGCACTCGCGTATTGGATAATGGCGAGCGTCAGGCCTACGACACGCTGCCGTACAGCGAAAGCGAGATCCGCCGCATCGCCAAGGTCGGTTTCGACATGGCCATGGTGCGTGGCAAAAAGCTCTGCTCGGTAGACAAGGCCAACGTGCTGGCGTCCAGCCAGCTGTGGCGCGAAATCGTCGAGCAGGTGGCCAAGGATTACCCTGAAGTCGAACTCAGCCACATGTATGTCGATAACGCCGCCATGCAGCTGGTTCGTGCGCCCAAGCAGTTCGATGTAATCGTGACCGACAACCTGTTCGGCGACATTCTGTCCGATCAGGCGTCGATGCTCACCGGTTCCATCGGCATGCTGCCGTCGGCTTCGCTGGACACCGCCAACAAGGGCATGTACGAGCCTTGTCATGGTTCGGCGCCGGACATCGCCGGCAAAGGCATTGCCAACCCGCTGGCGACCATTCTGTCGGTATCGATGATGCTGCGTTACAGCTTCAACCTGACCGACGCGGCTGACGCCATCGAGAAGGCGGTCAGCGTGGTGCTGGATCAGGGCATTCGCACTGGCGACATCTGGTCGGAAGGCAAAGTCAAAGTCGGTACGCAGGAAATGGGCGATGCAGTAGTCGCCGCGCTGCGGAATCTGTAATCTCTCTGGCCCGCCGCCTGCTGTGCATGCGCAGAGCGGTGGTCCCACTTTTATTCAAGGTGTAGTTGCGATGAAACGTGTAGGTCTGATCGGTTGGCGCGGCATGGTCGGTTCCGTGCTCATGCAGCGGATGCGGGAAGAGCAGGACTTCGATCTCATTGAGCCGGTGTTTTTCACTACTTCCAATGTCGGTGGCCAGGCGCCTTCGGTGGGCAAGGATGTTGCGCCACTGAAAGACGCCTACAGCATCGACGAGCTGAAAACCCTGGACGTAGTGCTGACCTGTCAGGGTGGCGACTACACCAATGAGGTGTTCCCCAAGCTGCGCGAAGCCGGCTGGCAGGGTTACTGGATCGATGCCGCCTCCAGTCTGCGCATGCAGGATGACGCCGTTATCGTGCTCGACCCTGTGAACCGCAAGGTCATCGACCAGCAACTGGACGCGGGCACCAAAAACTATATCGGCGGCAACTGCACGGTCAGCCTGATGCTGATGGGCCTGGGCGGTCTGTTCGACGCCGGGCTGGTCGAGTGGATGAACGTCATGACCTATCAGGCGGCCTCCGGAGCCGGCGCGCAGAACATGCGCGAGCTGATCAGGCAGATGGGTGCCGTGCATGCCTCGGTGGCCGATGATCTGGCCAACCCGGCCAGCGCCATTCTGGATATCGACCGCAAGGTGGCTGAAGCCATGCGCAGCGAGTCGTTCCCGACCGAGAATTTCGGCGTGCCACTGGCGGGCAGTCTGATCCCGTGGATCGACAAGGCGTTGCCGAACGGCCAGAGCCGCGAAGAGTGGAAAGGCCAGGCCGAGACCAACAAGATTCTCGGTCGCTTCAAGAGCCCGATCCCGGTCGACGGCATTTGCGTGCGCATCGGCACCATGCGTTGCCACAGTCAGGCGCTGACTATCAAGCTGAACAAGGATGTGCCGATTGCGGACATCGAAGGCTTGATCAGCCAGCACAACCCGTGGGTCAAGCTGGTGCCGAACAACCGTGAAGCCAGCATGCACGAGCTGAGCCCGACTGCCGTAACCGGCACCATGAGTATTCCGGTGGGGCGTTTGCGTAAACTGAACATGGGTTCGCAGTACCTGGGTGCCTTTACCGTGGGTGACCAGCTGTTGTGGGGCGCGGCAGAGCCGCTGCGCCGCATGCTGAGAATCCTGCTGGAGCGTTGAGGCTTCGGTTTCACACGAAACCCGCTTCCTGAAAGGGCAGCGGGTTTTTTATGGGCGGTGGTTTTTATATCTGACTTTTCCCAATATATGGGATTGAAATTTACATATTGAGATAACTGTAACAACAGGTTTATAGTCGGTCTGCACTCACTTCCAAAAAAACAACAGGTGACGCAATGCAGGCGCAATTGATCGCGCTCGATTGGGGGACAACCTCACTTCGTGCTTATCGACTTGGCGAACATGGCCAGGTACTGGAACAGCGCGCATTGAGCGCGGGCATCATGCAGTTGCCGACCACGCCGCGGCTGATCGCGGGGCAGTTCTGCAGTGACGGTTTCGAGTTGGCCTTTGACCAGGCGTGCGGCGACTGGCTCGATGCCCAACCGGACCTGCCGGTGATTGCCTGTGGCATGGTCGGCAGCGCACAGGGCTGGCGCGAGGCGGCCTACCGGGAAACGCCGGCCAGCGTCAATGAGCTGAGCGCAGCGCTGCAGACGGTGCGCAGCGTGCGCGGCGTGACGGTGCACATCATCCCCGGCGTCCTGCAACGCTCGACCCTGCCCAACGTCATGCGTGGCGAAGAAACCCAGGTGCTGGGTGTGCTGGCCGGCCTGGACGCCGGGCAGAGCAGCCAGCAGCTGCTGATCGGTCTGCCCGGCAGCCACTCCAAATGGGTGCAGGTAGAACGGGGTCGCATTGTTCACTTCGACACCTTCATGACCGGCGAGGTCTACGCCGCGCTCTGCGCGCACACTATTCTGGGACGCACCATGCAGCCTTCGGAGGCGTTCGACGAGCAGGCGTTTGACCGCGGCTTGTCGATTGCCCTGTCCGACGCGGGCTCTGCCGGGCCGCTATCGACGATTTTCAGCACACGAACGCTCGGCCTTACCGGGCATTTGGCTGCCAGTGCGCAACCTGACTATCTTTCCGGCCTGTTGATTGGCCATGAACTGGGCGCCATCGCCAGGCTGCATCTGCACAACCACGAACAATTGCCTGCGGTGATCCTCATCGGCAGCGATTCGCTGTGCACGCGCTATGCACGCGGGCTGGCCGTTTGTGGCTTTCCCGGCGTGACATTGGCCGAGCAGGCGACCGAGCGCGGCCTCTGGCAGGTCGCCGTTCAGGCCGGCCTGATCGCGCGCCGCTCGTCCCAACACATTCGAGAGGTTTGACATGCTCAAGCAAGCATTGAAGGAAAACGGTCTGGTCGCAATCCTGCGCGGCCTGCGTCCCGAGGAAGCGCCTGCGATTGGCGATGTGTTGTACGAGGCCGGGTTTCGAGTCATCGAGGTGCCGCTCAACTCTCCACAGCCGTTCGACAGCATCCGTTTGTTGCGCCAGCAACTGCCAGCCGATTGCCTGATCGGTGCGGGAACGGTGCTGACCCCGGAGCAAGTGACTCAGGTCAAGGATGCCGGAGGCCAGGTGATTGTCATGCCGCACAGCGACGCCAAGGTGTTGCGTGCCGCCAAGGCTGCCGGGCTGTTCCTCTCACCGGGCGTGGCGACGCCGACCGAAGCCTTTGCCGCGCTGGCCGAAGGAGCTGATGTACTGAAGCTGTTTCCTGCCGAGCAGATGTCGCCCGCGGTGGTCAAGGCGTGGCTGGCGGTATTGCCCAAGGGCACGATTCTGTTGCCGGTCGGGGGGATCTCGCCGGACAACATGAAGGTGTTCCTTGATGCCGGCGTTAAAGGCTTTGGCCTGGGCTCCGGGCTATTCAAGCCAGGCATGAGCGTCGCCGACGTTACTGAGCGCGCCCAGGCCTATGTGGCTGCCTGGAAGCAGCACAGCGCAACGCTTGCAGACTGACCGGCACCGGTAGTCGCTATCCAATAAGAGAATCAACAAGAGAAACCGCACCCATGAAAATCACCAAACTCACCACGTTCATCGTTCCGCCGCGTTGGTGCTTCCTCAAGGTCGAGACCGACGAGGGCGTTGTCGGCTGGGGCGAGCCAGTGGTCGAAGGCCGCGCGCACACCGTGGCCGCTGCAGTGGAAGAGCTCTCCGATTACCTGATCGGCAAGGACCCACGCAATATCGAAGACATCTGGACGGTGCTGTACCGCGGCGGCTTCTATCGGGGTGGGGCGATCCACATGAGCGCTCTGGCAGGCATCGATCAGGCGTTGTGGGACATCAAGGGCAAGGCCCTGGGCGTTTCCGTAAGTGACCTGCTCGGTGGTCAGGTGCGTGACAAGATTCGCGTCTATTCGTGGATCGGTGGTGACCGCCCTGCAGACACGGCGCGGGCTGCGAAAGAAGCGGTCGGACGTGGTTTTACTGCGGTGAAAATGAATGGCACCGAAGAGCTGCAATTTCTCGATACCTTCGACAAGGTCGACCTGGCGCTGGCCAACGTGGCTGCCGTGCGCGATGCGGTCGGGCCGAATGTGGGCATCGGTGTGGACTTCCATGGCCGGGTTCACAAGCCCATGGCCAAGGTGCTGATGAAGGAGCTGGACGCCTACAAGCTGATGTTCATCGAGGAGCCGGTGCTCAGCGAGAACTATGAGGCACTTAAGGAACTGGCACCGCTGACCAGCACGCCGATTGCCCTGGGTGAACGGCTGTTCTCACGCTGGGACTTCAAGCGCGTGTTGAGCGAAGGTTATGTCGACATTATCCAGCCTGATGCGTCCCACGCCGGTGGCATCACTGAAACCCGCAAGATCGCCAATATGGCCGAAGCGTATGACGTCGCGCTGGCGCTGCATTGTCCGCTCGGGCCTATCGCGCTGGCGGCATGCCTGCAACTGGACGCGGTTTGTTACAACGCCTTCATTCAGGAACAGAGCCTGGGCATTCACTACAACGAAAGCAACGATCTGCTCGATTACGTGAAGTACCCGGAAGTCTTCGACTACGACAAGGGCATGGTCAAGATTCCCAACGGGCCGGGCCTGGGCATCGAGATCAACGAAGAATATGTCATCGAACGCGCGGCCATCGGCCACCGCTGGCGCAACCCGATCTGGCACCATGCCGATGGCAGTTTTGCCGAGTGGTAGAGCACAGTAAATCCCCATAACCATCGTTCCCGCGCTCTGCACTCAGCGTTATACATAAGTCCTGAGAAGCCCGTAGATCGGGCTTCTGCCCGGAGGGCGTGGGAGCGAACCTGTTCGCGAAGAAGGTAGTTCAGCCGATGCGTCTTTGGGGAATGCACTGGCCCTTTCGCGAACAAGTTCGCTCCCAAGGCCTTCAGCCAGAATCAAAAGCGGATTTGTATAGCACTGAGCGCGGGAGCGTGGGAACGAGAGCTCGCCAATCGAAACACAGACCTCAATAAATCCAACAAGAGGCTACATTCCATGCGCACTCGAACTCTTGAGGGTGCGGCATCCCTGGTGACGCCGTCCCGCAAACGTTTCTTCATCATGGTGCTGCTGTTCATTACGGTGGTGATCAACTACCTGGACCGCAGCAACCTGTCGATTGCCGCTCCGGCGCTGACCGCCGAGCTGGGCCTTGATACGGTTCACATCGGGCTGATCTTCTCCGCGTTCGGCTGGACCTATGCCGCCATGCAATTGCCTGGTGGCTGGCTGGTGGACCGTGTGCCGCCGCGTATCCTTTACACCGCGGCGCTGCTGCTGTGGTCCATTGCGACCATCATGCTTGGTTTTGCGGCCAGCTTTATTGCGCTGTTCGTACTGCGCATGGCGGTCGGTGCGCTGGAAGCACCTGCCTATCCGATCAACAGCCGTGTCGTGACCACCTGGTTCCCCGAGCGCGAGCGGGCTACTGCCATTGGCGTCTATACCTCGGGGCAGTTCGTCGGCCTGGCGTTTCTGACGCCGGTGCTGGCCTGGTTGCAGGCGCACTATGGCTGGCACATGGTGTTTGTCGCTACCGGTGGCGTCGGCGTGTTGTGGGCGCTGATCTGGTACACGGTGTATCGCGAGCCGCGTGACTTCAAAGGCGTCAATCAGCAGGAAATCGACCTGATCAAAGAGGGCGGCGGTCTGGTAGACATCCAGAAGGATGTCGAAAAGCAGAAGCAGGGTTTCAGCTGGCTGGACCTGGGTATTGTGTTGAGCAAGCGCAAGCTGTGGGGGATCTATCTGGGGCAGTTCTGCCTGAACTCCACGCTGTGGTTCTTCCTGACCTGGTTCCCGACCTATCTGGTGAAATACCGCGGCATGGATTTCATCAAGTCCGGGCTACTGGCGTCGTTGCCGTTTCTCGCTGCGTTTGTCGGCGTGCTGTGTTCGGGGTTTTTCTCCGACTGGCTGATTCGTCGCGGGCATAGCGTGGGCTTTGCGCGCAAGTTGCCAATCATTGCCGGGCTGCTGATCTCGACCTCGATCATCGGTGCCAACTTCGTTGACTCCACCCCGTTGGTCATCACCTTTCTGGCGCTGGCATTCTTCGGCAACGGTCTGGCGTCGATCACCTGGTCGCTGGTATCGACCCTGGCCCCGGCGCGCTTGCTGGGCCTGACTGGCGGCACGTTCAACTTCATCGGCAACCTCGCCGCCATCGCCACACCGATCGTGATCGGCTTTCTGGCAACGGGTGACTCGTTTGCGCCGGCCATCACTTACATTTCGGTACTGGCATTGCTGGGCGCGCTGTCTTACATCCTGCTGGTAGGCAAAGTAGAGCGTATCGAGCTCTGATGTCGACGTATCTGGAGGCTGGCGGCGATAATGCCGTCAGCTTTTGGATCCGCCCCTTTTATGAAAATGGCCTGTCATGCACAACGATTCGATCATCCCTGAAAAAATTACCGGCAAAGAACCGGCGCCGACAGGGACCCAGACTCTGTTGCGCGGGCTTGGCGTTGTGCAGGCGGTGGCCGGTGGCGCACGCGACCTGAAGGAAATCGCCCGGCTGATCGGCACCACACGCAGTACCACGCACCGGCTGGCCAGTTGCCTGGTCGAGGAGCGCTACCTTCGGGTGGTGCCTCAAGTGGGTTATCTGCTTGGGCCGAAACTGATTGAGCTGGGGTTTCAGGCGCGCGAAGAAGTGCCACTGGCAATTCTCGCCCGGCCGTATCTGGATCGGCTGTCGGAGCTGACGGGCGATACGGTGCATCTGGCGGTGCGGGAAGGGGACGACGTGCTTTATCTGCACAAGAACCCTGGTCGCAATGGCCCGGAAATGCGCTCACGGGTCGGGCATCGCATGCCGCTGGTGCGAACCGGTATCGGCAAGGCGTTGCTGCTGGACAGCGGGTTGCCGGAGTGGCAGCGGTTGTATGACGCCAGCATGCCGAGCAGTGGCAGGAGTGCGCTGTGGCCTGCTCATGAGCAGCAAACCTGGGAGCAGTTGCAGGCGCGAAGGGAAGAATACGTGCAGGGAGGATATGCGTTCGATCTGGAGGACAACGAACCGTCGATCCGTTGCGTTGCAGCGCCGGTACGTGATGCCAGCAAACAGATCGTTGCCGGCATCAGTGTCGCCAGTACCGTGCCCTACATGCCGCTGGAGAAGATGGCTGAGCTGGTCCCGCTGATCAAGCAGATAGCAGCGGAACTCTCGGCCGATCTCGGCGGCTGATTCGTAGTGAATCAGGCCTGCAGCGTGGCCATGTCGATCACGAAGCGGTATTTCACGTCACCGGCCAGCATGCGCTCGTAGGCTTCGTTGATATTGCGGATATCGAGCATTTCGATGTCGCAGGTGATGTCGTTCTCGGCGCAGAAATCCAGTACTTCCTGGGTTTCAGCGATGCCGCCGATCAGCGATCCGGCCAATACGCGACGGCTCATCACCAGGTGGGCTGCATGGACTGGCGGCTCGACCGGTTCGATCAGACCGACCAGAATGTGCACGCCGTCAAAGCGCAGTGTTTCCAGGTAGGGGTTCAGGTCATGCTGGACCGGAATGGTGTCGAGCAGGAAGTCGAAATGACCGGCAGCGGCTTTCATCTGTTCAGCGTCGGTGGACACGATCACATGCATCGGCACCCTGACGACGTGCTTCCTGAGCCTTGGCTGCGGAGCGAGTGAACAGGGTCACTTCAGCGCCCATTGCCTTGGCGAACTTGATGCCCATGTGGCCCAGACCACCCATGCCCAGAATACCGACCTTGTCGCCAGCCTTCACACCGTAGTGCTTGAGTGGCGAATAAGTGGTGATGCCTGCGCAAAGGATTGGCGCAGCAGCAGCCGGGTCGAGTTTCTCTGGAATGCGCACAACGAAATGCTCGGCGACCACGATGCTGTTGGAGTAGCCACCCATGGTGTTGCTGCCGTCCACTCGGTCAGGCGTGGCGTAGGTCATGGTCGGACCTTCCAGGCAATACTGTTCGAGATCCGATTTACAGGCCGAGCATTCGCGGCACGAATCGACCATGCAGCCAACACCGACCAGATCGCCAACCTTGTATTTGCTGGCGTTGGTGCCAGTGGCGGTGACGCGACCGACAATTTCATGGCCAGGCATCAGCGGGTAGACGGCGATGCCCCATTCGTTGCGCGCCTGGTGAATGTCAGAGTGGCAGACGCCGCAGTAGAGGATTTCGATGGCAACGTCGTCGGCACGCGGAGCGCGACGTTCGAAGGTCATCGGGGCGAGGGGGGCGGTAGCGGACTGTGCGGCATAACCGATAGCTTTGTACATGTTTGACCTCGCAAGGTGTTACGGAATAGAGGCGGTCAATTGTCCTGATATGCGTCCCTCACGGCTATGGTGAATCCTACGTGTTTCATGCCTATTCCTCCGACCTGGCGTTTCAGGGTCGGCTATGAAGCGCAAATCTGCGATGATAGAGCTGTCTGTTTCTCTGTCAGGCTGTTCCCATGACGTTACCTGTTGTTATTGATGGCAATGCCACGCTTGTCTCCTTGATCCAGCCGCTGGCAGTACGTCCCGGCTTTGTGGCGACGCATTTGCCCGAGGTTCGCGTGCTTTCGGCGTTCGGCTATGTCGCCAGCAGCCCGCAGATTTACGAGCCGAGCCTGATGATTGTCGTGCAAGGCAGCAAAGTCGCCTGCCTGGGGCCGCGTACGTTTGAGTATGGCACCGGACATTACCTGATTCAGGCGCTTTCTGTGCCGTTCAAATGCGAGACCTTCGCCACCCCGGACAAGCCGCTGTATGGCGTATCGGTAGCCATTGACCGCGTACTGCTTGGCGAGTTGGTGCAAGCGATGGGCCCGGCCAGCGGCTAGGAAAGCCAGATGCAGACCCCGGAGTCGATGACCTCGGTACGCATCGACTCTGCGATGCGTGACAGCGTCGAACGCCTGCTGCGTTGCCTGCACGATCCGTTGGAGTGTCAGGCGATGGGGCAATCAAGGATTCGCGAGGTGTTATACACCGCGCTGCGTGGACCGCAATCAGGTGTATTGCGTGCGCTGGTCGAGCAGCAGGGGCAATTCGCACGGATTGCCTCGGCGGTGACCTATCTGCATGAGCACTATGATCACGCGCTGAATGTCGACACGCTGGCCAGTTGCGCAAACATGAGTACCTCGACCTTTCACGAGCACTTCAAACGCAGCACCCTGTTGTCACCGGTGCAGTACCTGAAACGTCTGCGGCTGCTCAAGGCTCAGCAACTGCTGGTGGCCGACGGGCTGAATGTGTCGCAGGTCGCGCTCAGGGTCGGCTATCAAAGTGCGTCGCAGTTCAGCCGTGAATACAAGCGCTACTTTGAACGCAGTCCGGGAGAAGAGGGCTGTAGGGTTTAGCGGCAAGCTACAAGCGGCAAGATCAGAGCCTGTAGCTTGCCGCCGCCTTACATGTTCGGGTATGTCGGCCCGCCAGCGCCTTCCGGTGCAACCCAGGTAATGTTCTGCGAAGGGTCCTTGATGTCGCAGGTCTTGCAGTGCACGCAGTTCTGCGCGTTGATCTGAAAGCGCTTTTCGCCATCTTCTTTAGTGATGACTTCATACACGCCAGCCGGGCAATAGCGCTGTGCCGGTTCGTCGTACAGCGGCAGGTTCTTGCTGATCGGGATGCTCGGGTCGGTCAGCTTCAGGTGGCAGGGTTGCTCCTCTTCATGGTTGGTGCTGGAGAGGAATACCGAGCTGAGCTTGTCGAAGCTGAGCTTGCCGTCGGGTTTCGGGTAATCGATTTTCTTTGAGTCCGCTGCCAGCTTGAGGCAGGCGTAGTCCGGCGTGGTGTCGTGCAGCGTGAACGGCAGCTTGCCACCGAAAATGTTCTGATCGATGAAGTTGAAGGCACCACCCTTGATAGCGCCGTATTTGTGGATCGCCACGCCAAAGTTGCGGCTGGCGAACAGCTCTGCATGCAGCCAGCTGGCCTTGAAGGCATCGACGTAGGAGGTCAGCACGTCGCCGCCTTCCTTGCCGGCGAACAGGGCATCTGCCACCGAATCGGCTGCGAGCATGCCGGACTTCATTGCCGTGTGGCTGCCCTTGATCTTGGCGAAGTTCAGGGTGCCCAGGTCGCAACCGATCAACGCGCCGCCAGGGAATACCATCTTCGGCAGCGAGTTCAGGCCGCCCTTGGCAATGGCGCGTGCGCCGTAGCTGATGCGTTTGCCGCCTTCAAGGTACTGCTTGATGACCGGGTGGTGCTTGTAGCGCTGGAATTCGTCGAACGGCGACAGGTACGGGTTGCTGTATGACAGGTCGACGATCAGGCCGACTACCACCTGATTGTTCTCCAGGTGGTACAGGAACGAGCCGCCCGGATTGGCATCGTCCAGCGGCCAGCCTGCGGTGTGCACCACCAGGCCCTGTTCATGTTTGGCCGGGTCGACTTCCCAGATTTCCTTCAGGCCGATGGCGTAATGCTGTACATCGGCTTCGTCATCGAGATTGAAGCGCTTGAGCAATTGCTTGCCGATGTGACCGCGGCAGCCTTCGGCGAACAGCGTGTATTTGGCGCGCAGTTCCATGCCGGGGGTGTACAGGCCTTCCTTGGGGTTGCCTTCGCGGTCGACACCCAGATCGCCGGTGACGATACCGCGCACCACGCCGTTTTCGTCGAACAGTGCTTCCTGAGCGGCAAAGCCCGGGTAGATTTCCACACCAAGGTTTTCAGCCTGCTGGGCGAGCCAGCGGCACAGATTGCCCAGGGATATGATGTAGTTGCCCTGGTTGTGCATGGTCTTGGGGACGAAAAAGTCCGGAATTTTCTGCGCCTTTTCGGCGTCGCGCAGGACGTAGATGTCATCACGCTTGACGGGTGTATTGAGCGGAGCGCCCAATTCCTGCCAGTTTGGAAACAGCTCGTTCAGTGCGCGCGGTTCAAACACGGCACCGGACAGAATGTGTGCGCCGACTTCGGAGCCTTTTTCCACCACGCAGACGCTGATTTCCTGCCCGGCTTCAGCGGCCTTCTGTTTAAGGCGGCAAGCGGCAGAAAGCCCGGAAGGGCCGGCTCCGACGATGACGACGTCGAATTCCATGTATTCGCGTTCCACAGGCTATCTCCTACTTTCAAGGCTCACGGTATTTTTATGGGCGCTGCTTTATGAGTCGCTGCAGGCCGACACAGGAGGTGTTGGGCACCACCCGTCTTTTAATGGCACGCATTATATCTACACCACTGCATGGGTCCAATACAAACGTTTGTTTGAATTGCCCGCAGCCCAGATAAATCAAAGACACCGGACTCGGAACTGGCCGATTTGGCGTATTGACCGGAAAAGGCGTTGCGGTCAATATACGGGCGGTTTTGCGTTTGCCGTAGGCTGAAACGAGGCACCTGCGTTGCAGGAAGTCTCTCAAAAGGCATCAGGCGGACGCGGTGCAGGCAACAGGTCAACGTCGCACGGCGCATTTTACACACCCTGCCGCTGCTTGACGGGTGACTCCCGGCTTTTATATGGCTTTTTGAAGTCGCCCGGACGGCCTGCACGCATTGCGATTGCTTGTTGAGGACACATATCGATCGCCTGGTGTCGCCAGGCGACTTCTTTTCACCGGAGAGTGAGGAATCCATGAAGGTTCTTGTAGCTGTCAAACGAGTGGTCGACTACAACGTCAAGGTTCGCGTCAAGGCGGACAACTCCGGCGTCGATCTTGCCAACGTCAAAATGTCCATGAACCCGTTCTGCGAAATCGCTGTTGAAGAAGCGGTGCGCTTGAAAGAGAAGGGCGTGGCAACGGAAATCGTGGTCGTCACCATTGGTCCTACCACTGCTCAGGAGCAACTGCGTACTGCGCTGGCGCTGGGTGCAGACCGTGCCGTGCTGGTCGAGTCTGCCGAAGAACTGACCTCTCTGGCCGTGGCCAAGCTGCTCAAGGCAGTGGTCGACAAGGAGCAGCCACAACTGGTTATCCTTGGTAAACAGGCTATCGACAGTGACAACAACCAGACCGGCCAGATGCTGGCCGCACTGAGCGGCTACCCGCAAGGTACGTTCGCCTCGAAGGTTGAAGTCTCCGGTGACAAGGTTGCCGTGACCCGTGAGATCGACGGCGGTCTGCAGACTGTTTCCCTGAGCCTGCCAGCGATCGTGACCACGGACCTGCGTCTGAACGAGCCACGCTACGCTTCGCTGCCCAACATCATGAAAGCCAAGAAGAAGCCGCTTGAAGTGCTGACCCCGGATGCACTGGGCGTTTCCACGGCCTCGACCAACAAGACCCTCAAGGTTGAAGCACCGGCTGCACGCAGCGCGGGCATCAAGGTCAAATCGGTGGCTGAACTGGTCGAGAAACTGAAAAACGAAGCGAAGGTAATCTAAATGACGATCCTGGTTATCGCTGAACACGACAATGCGACCGTAGCCCCGGCTACGCTCAATACCCTGGCTGCCGCGCAGAAGATCGGCGGTGACATCCACTTGCTGGTTGCCGGTTCAGGCGTAAGTGCCGTTGCCGACGCCGCCGCCAAAATTGCCGGCGTGGCGAAAGTGCTGGTGGCCGACAACGCTGCCTATGCACATCAATTGCCTGAAAACGTTGCGCCACTGGTCGTAGAGCTGGTTGCGGGCCATAGTCACGTTCTGGCCGCTGCAACCTCCAACGGCAAGAACGTCCTGCCTCGCGTTGCTGCGCAGCTGGATGTCGACCAGATATCCGAGATCGTTTCGGTGGTCTCGGCCGACACCTTCACCCGCCCGATCTACGCCGGTAACGCCATTGCCACCGTGCAGTCCACTGCCGCGATCAAGGTCATCACCGTGCGTGCCACCGGTTTCGATCCGGTCGCTGCCGAGGGTGGTTCGGCTTCTATCGAAGCGGTTTCGGCTGCTCACGATGCGGGCAAGTCCAGCTTCGTTGGCGAAGAACTGGCCAAATCCGATCGTCCAGAACTGACAGCGGCCAAGATCGTCGTATCCGGCGGTCGTGGCATGCAGAACGGCGACAACTTCAAGCACCTGTACACGCTGGCCGACAAACTCGGTGCTGCAGTGGGTGCTTCCCGTGCTGCGGTCGATGCCGGTTTTGTGCCCAACGACATGCAGGTCGGCCAGACCGGCAAGATCGTTGCGCCTCAGCTGTATATTGCTGTCGGTATTTCCGGTGCCATTCAGCATCTGGCCGGGATGAAAGACTCCAAGGTAATCGTTGCGATCAACAAGGATGAGGAAGCTCCGATCTTCCAGGTGGCCGATTACGGGCTGGTGGCTGATTTGTTCGAAGCCATTCCCGAGCTGGAGAAGCTGGTTTAAGCCACGCGCTTCCACTATAAAGAGAACCCGTTCCGTTCGGGGTTTGTGTGCCGGCAGATTGTTTGCGGTACATAGCCCCGGATCGAGCGGGTTTTTTATCGGGTATCAAAGGACTTTTCATGGTGCATCCCCGGCTGCTGTCTTCGCTTTTTCTCGGGCTGGTCATGCTGCCGACGCTTTCATTCGCGGCAGGCAAGTGCGAGCGTCTGATTGTGACCGGCAGTCCGGACGCGCCACCTTATTTATGGCGTGACCCTCAGGATCCACGCCATCTGATGGGTGCCAATGCCGATCTGCTCACACAGGCAGCAGGTGAGCTGGGTATCAAGGTCGAGTTCCTGTACGGCGGCAAACGCAGTCAGGCACTTGAAGAGGTGCGCACCGGACGCATGGATCTGTTGGCAGACGCGCCGTTCAATGCAGCGCAACTTGAGTCGCTTGATTACATTCACCCGCCGATCGTGCAGAACGACATCATGGTCTGGACGCGCCACGATCACAGCGTACCGTTCAATACCCTGGATGAGCTGCACGACCATCCTGGCGCCATGTCGGAAAAGACCCGATTGACGCCTTCATTCGAGGCTGCGGCCAAGCAGCATTTGAGCCTGACACGCCTGCCAGGCCTGACCCCGGCTTTTCAGAAGCTGGCGCTGGGTGAGGTGGATTACGTGCTTGCCGGTCGTTACGCCGGGATGGTCATGGTGCAGACGCTGGGTCTTTCTGCAGACCTGGCTGCGCAACCCTTGCCGGTCGATACACCCGGGTTTTATCTGGCGTTGTCGTTCAATTCGGCCTGCAACGAACCATGGTTGCGCGGACAACTGGCGAAAAAGATGACAGAATCGGCCGCCTCCGGCCTTGCGGGTGATGTCATCAGGCACAACCTGGAGTTGTGGAAAGCCCAACTGTTGCAACCTGCCAGCGCCAGCGCACCAGACAAGTAGGGATGTTTTTGTGAGTATTCGTTTTTCAATCGCCGTCATGGCCATCGCCACGCTGGCTGGCTGTGCCAGCGACCCGCTACCGACCGAGCAGTTCAAGCTGACCGAGCAGGCGCTGGAACAGGCCAAAGCTGTTGGCGCGGGTGATGATCAGCCCGAGATGGAAGTCGCTCTGGCCCGCTTTGCCGAAGCTCGCGCCTCCATGGCGACCCACGCCTACAAGGACGCGCGCATGAAAGCCGAGCAGGCCGAGCTGGATGCCCGGCTGGCAGAGGCCCGAGTGCTCACCCTCAAGAGTCAGGAGCAGGTCAATCAGTTGAATACCCGCCTCAACCGGTTACGCAAGCAACTGGGAGAGGCACAATGAACCGTCTTCCGCGTGTACTGAGTGTGTGCCTGTTGCTGGGTTCGGCTGGCCTTTACGGGTGTGCCGGTCATCAGGACAGCGGGCAGGCCTTGCAGCAGGCCAGTGCCGACTTCCAGAAGGTCAAGGAAGATACCGATGTGCTGCGCAGCGCGCCCAAGGATGTCATTCGCGCTGGCGAATCTCTGGCTCGCGCCGAGCGTCTGTCCAGCTATCTGGGAAGCGGTGCCGACGTCAGTCATTACGCCTACCTCAGCAGCCGCTACAGCGAGATCGCACGTGAGCACAGCAATCTGATGCTGAGCCAGGAGCGCCTGGCGAAAATGGACATGGAGCGCCAGCGTCTGCAATTGGCGCTGCGTGAGGCCAAGCTGGCCAGTGCCCAGCAGCAGGGGCGCTGGCTGGAAGATCAGATCCTCAGTCTGGCCACCACCGAGACCGATCGCGGGCTGGTCATGACGTTGGGAGATGTGCTGTTCGACGCCGGCCACGCCGAGCTGAAAAGCTCGGCCAGTCGCACCATTCTCAAGGTTGTGCAGTTTTTGCAGATCAATCCGCGTCGAGTGGTCCGGATCGAGGGCTACACCGACAGCACAGGTGATCGTCAGGAGAATCTGAAGCTGTCGAAGGATCGTGCACAAGCAGTCGCAGACGTTCTGATGGACCTGGGTGTCGATGAAAAACGTATACATGTCGAGGGCTATGGTCAGCAGTTCCCGGTGAACGCTAACGCCTCCGAGCGCGGGCGCGCGCAAAATCGCCGTGTGGAAATTGTTTTTTCTGATGAAAAAGGTCAGTTAGGCGCAGCGCGCTGATAAAAACTTTTCAAAAAGCCCGACGCCGGAAACGGCCTCGGGCTTTTTTA
>NZ_LJQT01000108.1:0-9699 GCF_001400515.1 Pseudomonas meliae
AAACCCGGGGCGGTTCACAAGATCTGTTCGCACCTAGTCAACCGGTACGCACTGATGAGCTGATGAACGTAATGGACAAGATCAACAAGCGTTGGGGGCATGACTGCTTGCGCACAGCAGCTGTGCCGCTAACGCCGGACTGGGGCATGCGTCGAGCTCTTTTGAGCCCGAGCTACATGACCAGTTGGCAGCAACTGTGGAGAGTTAGCTGCAGTTAAGAGGGAAGCATCTTCATAAATCAATCCCGAGACTTCTATAGCTGAGAATCTTTGTCTCCGGTTTTTGGTTTGACTGTTTTCGCGGGAGGCCTGGCGGGCGCCTGTCGGGCAGCTGTTTCAAGCGTCTTAATTCGGGCCAACGCAGCCTGCTCACGACCCAGCGCCGTAGCTTCGGCAGTGTTGGCAGTTTTCAGCTCTGAACGCACGGCCTTCAGCTCCTGCTTGAGCTGCATCAATTCATCCTTACGGCTCTCGCTAACTGCTTCGGACTGGGCAAACGACGAAGACAGTGCGCGCAGCTCGGTGCGCAGATCCTGGCACTCAGTGCGTAGATCCTGGCATACGCGGGCATCTTCCAGATGCTGCTTTTCCATCTGCGTGAAGGCACCGGTCGCCTGAGCTTCACGCTCCCGCGCCATTTGCTCCAACCTGCGCTGTTCCTCTAGCTGGCCCTGCAACAACTTCACCTGCGCTGCAGCGTTGCCTGCTGCCTCTTTCGCCGCCTTCTCGACAGCTGCCAAACGCTCGCGCAGTTGGGCAAGTTCTACAGCCTGTTCTTGCTTGGCAATTTTGATCTGATTGAGGTCTGACAGTAACGATTCGCACTTCTCTTGTGCGCTATCTAACTGCTGCTCCAAGTCGTCAACAGTCTGAGAGGCGTCCGCTAATTCCCGCTCGGCCTGCTCACGTTGTTCACCAGCGGCCCGCACCACTTCAGCCACTCGGCGCTCACTGGCCTTTACCGCACGATCATTAATATCCACGGCCATCGCACCCAGGCGCGATACAAGCTGCTCCGTGACCTGCGCAAGTTGCTGGGCGACTTCAACGGGAAGTTCTGCCACCGGCTCTGACTCCACGACGGATTGGCTGGAAAGGTATTCCTCCCAAACCTGTTTTAGCCGTGTTGGATTGCCCCCCCCCTACGGTCTTGCGCAAAGCGAAACCAGTAATGGAGCGACCGGCGCTCTGAAGCTCTAAACCAGCCTCGATGATCTGATCGGGGGTGAAATCGACGGGACGCATGGCAAAAACCTCCGTAGGTGAATTTCGATTATAGCCATTACATAACAAACAAACAAACAAACTCCGATAGCTATTTTTTCTTCCTGGATCACCTGCAGGACGTTCGATTACGAGGGTGATGATTGCAATGAGGCCTAGATGGCATAGCCAACAAAAAGCCCGCACAGGGCGGGCTCGGTGTAGCGGTTTGCTGCAACGATCAAGCTGTCATTGCAGGTGCCAACTGAATCGATAAGGGTCCATGAACGGTATATCGTCGTCGAAGCTGTCAAAATCGGCGGCTGGCTGCGGTGCTGGCTGCTGAGACTGCCGCGGAGAAGACTGACGCGGCGCCTGCTGGCTAGTAGCTTGACTGTTCTGATCGCTACCCTGCTGCTGGCCCTGCGGCCGACCACCAAGCAACTGCATGGTGCCTTGCATGTCAACGACGATTTCAGTGGTGTAGCGCTTGATACCGTCTTTTTCCCACTCGCGCGTCTGCAGCTTGCCTTCGATGTAGACCTGCGAGCCCTTGCGAAGGTATTCACCTGCGATCTCTGCAACCTTGCCGAACATCGACACGCGGTGCCATTCGGTTTTCTCGACCTTCTGGCCGGTTTGCTTGTCGGTCCACTGCTCACTGGTAGCCAGACTTAGGTTGGTCACAGCATTCCCGTTAGGCAGATAGCGGACTTCAGGATCCTGGCCACACGTGCCGACCAGAATGACCTTATTAACTCCTCGAGCCATGATGTTTCTCCTCTTATCGGCACGACTTCGTGCCCTTTGTGGTACTTATACTGCCGGTGGTGGACGGGGTGACTTGTCGCCCTGGACGGAAGCGGCCAGCAAGCCACCAGGCGCGCTAGGCTTCTGCCTCTTTGTGCCGCCACTTCAAATAGGCTTCAACTTGACTGAAACCAGCTGCTGCGGCGTTGCGCTCAAGCAACCAAAAGGTTTCACCCTCGTAGATGTGCTGGCGACAATCCTCATCGATGCGCCATAGCTGAGCACCGATTGGTTTCTCATTCGCAATTTCGCGTTCAAACTCTGCATCCATTGCAGCCTCAAGCTCGGGATCGATCGGCTCGTTTAGGTCGAAGTCTTCGTGGTAATACTCCCCTGGGTGATCCTCGTGCTCCCATTCCTTATTGGTCCAAGCGCGTTTGATATCGTCATCAGAGTAGCCACCACATACCACCGCATTTACCAGATAAGCCAACACTCCCTCGGGAAATTCCGTAGATCCCAAAGCCAGAATCTTCTGCACATCTGCAGCGGCTTCGTCTTCAAGCCCTTGCAAGTACCGGTCAAACTCAGCGTCTTCAGCTTTCCTAACTTCATGCGCTTCACGCGCACGCTCCGTCACAGCCTGTTGATCGATGCGCGCCTGCTCTCTAACAGCCTCCCAATTCGGTGGCTCAGGGCAAGCGCCTGTCTGAACCAATGACGCGTTGATGATGCTCAGCAACGTCATGCTTTGTTCGGGGACCGCTTCGATGACTACCGGATCTGCAGACACATCATCAATGACTGGCGACAGTCCACGCTTCAGTCGACCATTGCCTACCCGGTCGACAAGGTATCGCTCGCTCCATGCTCGGCCCCGGTTCTTCTGCGCTTCACGCTCTAAGCTCATTGTGTATTTCATGAGCCATTTGTGCATAAATCGCTGACGCTCCGGAGCCATTCGGATCGAGATGTCGTGGTAACGCTGATAGAAAGCTTCATCATGACCACAGGCGATACTGTCGCCTTGATGGGCGACTTCGTGTTCGACAAGGCCAAATATGTAGGCAACCGTCTCCATCGGTTTGCTGTTTAGGCGCCTAACAACATCGCTACTGATGGCGAGATACGTCCGGCCATCTGTCCATGCCTCGGCGGTGTTCGATTCGCCAAGCAGGATCTGCAAACGCTTTTCGTCGTATCGAAGGGTACCGTTCCTGTAGCGTTCCGCACCGACGCACGCACCGGCATAGTGCTGCAGGCACCACCGAAGCGCTGTCCAAGCCCTGCGCGTTTCTTTGTCCAGCGCTTGTCGATCGTCAACGATCTGCGTTCTTTCTATGAAAGCATCACGGAAGGTGGAGTACGCCGCCAATGCTGGCGCCTCCAGTGTTTCACCACGCCAAAACCACGGGGCGCGCTTGCCGCCATCAATGGCGGCCTGTGCGGCTTCACTGATGTTGCAAAGAGCCCGTTCAAGCGCTTCCTCGAAATCGATGTGATTGTGGCAACCGAACCGCTCCAAGGTTTTCGGATGAACAATTTGAATCAGCCCTTCCCGAGCGATAGCCTCCCCTTTTGGGATGTCGTCGCCATGCTCGATCAGGGTATACATGCCCTTGTGCCAATTGAACGCCTTGTTGCGAAAATCAAAAAGCGTGATATGCCGCTTCCCGGGGAGCAGTGTGATGACTTCTTCTTTTGCATACACTTCAAAAATGTTTTCGTCACCACTTAGCAACGCACGAGCCGATTTTTCGCGTCGGGCCTCAGTCTTGCGGTGATCCCCTAACTTGGCCGACACGGCTTCGGCCAAGCGCTTGAACTCTTTCGCGATGGGCTTCCATACGGGGCAAGTTTTTCGAAGGATTTCAGTGCGCGAGACGTTGAGGTTGATCGCCTTCTTCGAAACTATCAGCCCACCTGCCCCCCAGACATGCGAGGAGTCGTGACGGATCAGTACACCTTGGTTGTAGATCGATACCGGGCCTTCTTCTTTTGCCCGGTAGTAGGCCCAGTCGTCCTCAAAGTCCCATTTTTCGTTTGCCGGATTTCGAGTAATGACCCTCCCGTTCAGCTCAACGCTGATAGGCGTGTATCGAACCAAATCCCGGATTTCCTGCACCGCTGACATCAGCTCGAGGTCGGTGAGAGTTTCGTACCAGGTGCCGGTGATACTGCAACCATTGGACGGCTCGTTGAGATCCTCAAGCTCGTAGCTGTAGCCCATTGCGCGTGTATCAACACGCATCGACCAGCAATTGGATATCCACTCAGTCTTGGCATGCGCCATGATTTGGCCTCGGCCCAAACGGAAACGGCCGTACGTGGCATCGCCTTCCTGGTGCGGCGTGCCAAACCTGCCGAAATAACGAACAACATCCTCGCGACTGGCAAATCCGGTTCCATCGTCGACGCAATCAAATCCAGCCTTGGTCATGGTGAGTCTTACAGTTGTAGCCTTGGCATCAACTGAATTCATGATCAGCTCAATCACTGCCTTGCCTATCGAACCAGCTTGGCTGTAGATGATGTGATGAATAATCTGGGGGTCGAGCTCAAAAGGTAATAGCACTATGCACCTCCTTCATTTGGTTTCGGGATGAATGCTGTTCTGACTCAACGCATACGCCGGCGAGGCCGCTCGGACGTTTCGGTCCCAGACCTCACCTGTTGGGCGATCCATTCAATTTGTGAACTGTCCAACCCGTGTTGATTGGCGTAGATCTCACGGTGCTGATCCAGATCTTTGGAAAATTCAGCAGAGTTGAAATCCCGGACAGCACGCTGCAGGAAACGCCGGGCGTCGTCCTTGCCTTTGTAGGTGGGATGTTTGCCGTCCAGGATCATTTTCACTTCCTGGATCAATTCGTCATGATTGAAGATCTCAAGTGACATATGTTCGAATTCCGTATTATGGCCTCAATACAGAATATAGCATACACAAAGAAATCTGTGGTCCACCCCTTCCCGCGAGACCCATTGTTGCTAGTAGCAACAGTGTTTTGTTGCTACTAGCAACGGCTCCCCTCCCCTTGCTAAATCACCATCGCCATTTGACCCGTAGGTTCTACTACCGAATGATTCACATCATCCAAACGGCTAATCAGTAGCTCCGTTACTGTGTCGTCATCGCAGTCGTAATAGGCATCGTCCAGAAGCTCTGAGAGGTCCTGTAGATCCATGCCGTGCTGAAAAGCAAGCAACAGCAACCGGTGATCAATTCTGTCGTACTTGCCAGTGATTTCTAAGACTGGATGATCGGCAGCGTTGTTGGCCAAGAAAAAGGCGTATGCAAAGCCTGCAGGAGTGACACTACGAGCATTTTTTGTAGCGAGGCTGCTTCCGCCATACTGTTTGTGCATCTTGGAGCCATCGCTTGGAAATACCGGGGCTACGGGCAAATCGGCGTTGAAGCGACCCCAAATGAGCGTTTTTTTTGTATATGGTTCTCCCAGATCGCATGGGTTGAAGCTGAGGCGCCATGGGGGTAACCCTGCCAGTTTCTCAATACGGCCGACTGGATTTTCAATAGCCCAAATAGCAGGACGATAATATTCAACCAATCGCATCGTCTGATGAACTAGCGCAATCGATGCAGCCGTTCGACCATCAAGGTCCTTGGACAGAAAATGCCTTGCGCCTGAATTCGCAAAATCGGTGCATGGACACGCGGCTAAAATTGCGTACACCTCCGCTCCCTCAAAATCACCGAAAAACTCCTTGAAAAACTCAACATCGAACTTGCTCACGTCACCAAGTTCAGGATCATCTTGGATGTCGAATCGGTAGACCTGGTAGCCGGCCTCAGCCCAAGGATCAGACCATTGCCCGCTCATGTCGAACAGCGACAGGATTACCTTGCCGCTGTTGTCGGCCTTAGATTGGGCTGAAACTTGCCGCATCCAGCTGCGGATGACATCTGCTGCCCCGTTCTGGGAAAGCAAACCGTAGTCGCGAGCTTTGGCGCCGAGCCGCACAACCTCATTCGCCAGGGGAGCCTCAAAAAGACGGTGAGAACCATCCTCCACCATGCCTCTAACAACCGAGGCACATGGGGTTACAACTTGGCCAAGGGATAATTCAATAGGGAATGAGTGCTCAGGGGCACGGCTGCGGATTTGGTGGGTGTGGGAAAAACCACTCATGCTTTTGCTCCTAGACTGTATGTCGTCTGGGGCGGTAGCCGCCGCCCCAGATGAAGGTCTAACACAAAAACATTATATACGTACGTACATCGACAAGGTTTGCGTGGTTGTTTGCCTTACGAGTCCCTACTCCTGGAGAGATTCTGATGCAGAAAACTCCGCGACATCCACTGATTCTAGGAATGACGCGAGCTTGTTCATGATTTTCTCTGGATCAACTTGCTTATCGAATTTGAACTCCAGTTTGCGTCCATTCAAGCGAACCGAACCTACACCTTCCAATTTCCGAGGCTCTACCACTTGGTTCTTGGGTCCACCACAAGCAGAGAGTTTTTGCCCAATCATGCGTAGCGCAGCTTCTTGGCCAATCCCCTTCTCGGCCATTTGAATCACAACCCTATGAACAATGTTCTCGTCAGATTTTGAGTGCTCGAGGAATTTTTTTGCATAGTTAGCAGTGATCAGGTGAGGCTTGGTGTTTAAGATTTCCTTGATCTGCTCGGGTAACTGGACCAAGTCAAGGCAACGGTTCACAACAGTGTGGTCGACACCAAGGCGGCGTGCCAAAGCTCGCTGGCTCTTGTCTGCGCCTTTGAGCATATAACGTTGATAACTCACGGCTTTTTCATAGTCGGTGAGCTCATTTTGAATGTTATCGGTGATGGCTAGCAGCATAGCCATGTCGTCAGACATAGGCTTTACAAAAGCCCTGATCGTCACACGGCCAAGCATTTTATGGGCCCGCCAGCGGCACTCACCACCCACCAGCTCGAAGCGGTTACCCACCGGTCGAATCAAGATCGGTTTGCCTAGCCCCACAGAATCGATAGAACCGGCGAGTTCTTCTAACTTCGCTTGGTCAAAGATCATTCGAGGCTGATATGGAGACCGGTCGATGAGCTCAACCAGAACATCTTCTAGCCATTCATCTTTGGGAATGAATACACCCTCTCGCGGGCTAGGGGCCACAAGCTGCGTACTATCGGCAACCTGGCCATCGCCCATTGCCTGTTCGAGCATCGCAGATCTGCTTCGACGACTGCTCGACGTTGGAGGCATTTCCGCCGGTTGACGCAGAGACGCCATTGCCGTGCTTGGCTTACCTGGATAGTCGGTCGACTTCATAACTCACCCTCCTGTGTTGCTAGTAGCAACACTCCATTGGGCTGTTGCTACAAGCAACAAAATCCTGCCCTGTTGCTAGTAGCAACACTTTTAGTAGATGTTGGTTTTGTTGTGACTAGCAACAGTCACTCCAGAGGCTGTGCTGCAACACGCCGGATTTTCTCCAGCACCTCGGCATGCACAGCGCGTGCGTTCTCGATGGTGTCCCGATTAGCGCTTTTCCAGAACATAAGAGGAACACCATCATCAAGAGAGTTAACGTAATCGGCAGAATGATAAATCCTTTCCTCGGTCACCCTGCCTGGGAAAAGTTGGTTCAACCGGTACAGGTTGTTCAGCATACGAGGCCGACCTTTTGAAAACATGGTTGGCACAGCTACCAGTTCTGGAGCGAATCCGTATTCACGAGCGAAGCCTGCGCACCAATCATGCAGCCGTAAGATCGCCTTAAATGAAAACTTATCCATTCTGACAGGGCTCATGAGCAGATCGCTGGCAGCTACTGAGTTCTTTGTCAGACGCGAACCGGCAGGAGCATTATCAAAGATGATTACGTCGTACCGCGAAAGGTCGCAGCCGTTGATCTTTCCCGCTGCGCCATCTTCAACCCACTTGGCATACCACATATCACTATTATTGGCCGCATCCAGTGCCACACCCAGGTCTTCCAAAGAAGCATCGGCGGGGATGAGATGAGGGCCATTTTCGCCAAATGGTTTCTTGATGACTTCATCGAGAGTTTTTGGTTGAAACGAACGCATGCGAAGCATTGGACTGATCAAGTGGCCGAGGTGCCCATCAACAATTCGGCTCCTGCAAGTCTTCCGGGGTGGCGTCTGGATCATACCCAAGCATGCTCGAGGTATCGCCCTGAGGGTCATTGTCGACCAACAATACACGCAGGCCAGCAAGGGAACAGGTGATAGCCTGGCCTACAGCTGTCGTGGTCTTGTTGGTGCCCCCCTTTGAGATGTAAGTCGACATAACAACTTGGCGTGCCAACCCTTTCAAATGGCCAAGCTCGCGACGAAGTGCAGCCAGATCGAATAGATCCGAAGGCGTATACACACGAGATGTGACGGTCCCTCGCGGAACACGGCGGATCTCGATGTTGTTCGCTTCTTCAATGTCTTTCAGACGGCGAGTCGTAAGGCCGAAGCAATCGGCAGCGAACCGAGGTGTGAAGAACAACTGATTGAAATCTACATACGTTGCGACATCTTCGGTCATTTCTACGTTCGGGTTCATAGCATGTCTCCTTTCTGCTGATGAAATCAGTATATACCCTGATATATGGTTGTAAACACCATAGTTCAGGTTATTTAGCTTTTTATCATCAAAAACCTGAACCGGAATTCTGGACTGTTGCTAGTAACAACAGATGGTTGGAAGGAGTATTTCAGGCGCGACTAATCCTTAGCCCGCAGCGATCAAAGGCTAAAATCATCATCAAGAAGGGAGGGTAGAGGAGGGCGAAGCGGGTTAAGCGGGGCTCGGAACGAACCCGCTCGATTGTTAATTGCCTGATTCTGTTGACTCGATACCCCACATCTTTTCCAGAGCTTGCTCAATCAGGAACGACATAGCAGTATTTTGATCGACGGCTTGCTTGCGAAGGCGATCATGGTAGTCATCGCGCATAGTGATGGTTTTCGGGCTCCGCTTCGGCTGAGAAGGTGCTTGCGAAATGTCTTTACTTGATGCCATGACAGGCCCCCATAGAAATTGAAGTGAGGGTAATGATAAACCGTTTGCTCTCTTAATCATACGTACGCACGTACAGTGCGCACGTATTCTCCAAGGGATTCAATTTTGATCAACTACCTTCGCGCCGCGACCGTCATTGGCCCCTCGTTTCAAGTCAGAGAGCTGCTGGATGGTGTCCTGAAGATTGCGCATGACGTACCCAGGAAAGCCCGGCTTCCCTTGTGCATGACGTTCTTTTAGATCTTCGATGTGGTCGATATCGAAGCCTAATCGGGTGAGGCTCAAACCGTCCCCCTCAACAAGGGCACGGTTTGCGGCAATCATCACCGAGTGAGCATCTTCCAGTTTTACGATCTCATCATCGAGGTGAAGAGTATCGTCCCGATCTACAGACCATAAAGAAATGCGCTTCATGATATTGCTCCTAGACGCAAATTGTTTCGCCTGGTAGCCGCCAGGCACAACAGGGTGGGTTTCCTTACACACATTATACGTATGTACGTACGTATGCAACTCTATTTGTCGGCGATATACGACGACGTGGCTAAGTTTTTCGGGTGTATCGACTAGCTGAAACATTCAGGTGCGGCCAGTGCCTTCAGGCACACTCATTGGTCAAGCCAGGTTGATCAACAATGGCCTGGATAAAGCACGGGAGATGTTGATGATTGAGCAGGGCAGGGGGCTGGACTGACCAGGTCAGTAGCTTCCACCTTAAAGTAATCGTTTCGCTGCACATCCACTTGTCGAAGAAGACGGAAAACGGC
>NZ_LJQT01000324.1:0-430 GCF_001400515.1 Pseudomonas meliae
GAGAAGCGAGGGTGATGCGAGTAGGAAGAGGATGTAGCCGGTAAGTTCGAAGGGTTAAGCGATTTGGTTGCGGCCTTTCATCTTGGCGGCGATCTTCT
Organism: Pseudomonas meliae; assembly: GCF_001400515.1. Lineage (NCBI taxonomy): Bacteria > Pseudomonadati > Pseudomonadota > Gammaproteobacteria > Pseudomonadales > Pseudomonadaceae > Pseudomonas > Pseudomonas meliae. Next base: position 99 of record NZ_LJQT01000324.1, read on the forward strand.
CGCCTATGCTTTTCGCTGCGCGTGCACCGTTCATAGCACTGCCAAGTCCTGAACCTCTCGTAATTATTCCACGTACTCCAGTAGCAGATACAGGGGAGCCGCCCATGATGGTCGCCGCATAATTAGGCAGTTCCACGGCCAAGACTGTAAATGCCGAGAAGCACAAAAGCATTACGAAGTTGCCTGTAAGACTCAGATCTATCTTGCCATTGACTATGATATACGAGTTTATAAAGCTGAGTTCCAACGCAATGACTGCCGCGAACAACACTTGAGTCAGCATAAACCCCGCCATGACTGAAGCCCACCCCCAAAACCATTGCTTCGTTTGC
>NZ_LJQT01000047.1:0-395 GCF_001400515.1 Pseudomonas meliae
ATAAATTTGCCCTAATCGGTACAGATAAGGGTGTTGTGGAAGGGCCGTTGTGGACGCCTCAATAGTCTGGTTCAGCCTCTCGGCTGCCATCGGACTTTGATCAGTGATGTAGTTCAAAATGCTCCAGAGTTCGGCCCGTATNNTGGGCCGCCACTCAACCAGCATTATGCTTATTCTTCTTGGACTCGATGAGTGCACGCATTTCAGACATCACCTGATCGTGGGGGATGTTGGGACGTGGGTCATCGAGTGATGCTTGGACCTTGGCGCGAAACCAGCGGTCGTAGCTGTCTGCTTGTTCCTGTGTTTCGAACTCGGAAACGATGGGGGAAAGTTGGGTGCTCATAGAGACCTCCTATTTAGATACCCAACAGCTTAAACCTTCCGGGCCTTTA
>NZ_LJQT01000144.1:0-330 GCF_001400515.1 Pseudomonas meliae
GCATAGGTAGCTCCTTTTAAATTCCGTTGTTGGCATTCCAGCCCCAAACTTTGGATTGGGCGGGGCTGGGATTATTTTTTGAAGCCACGTATAAAACGATGCACGGTGCTTACTGACACAATCACTCCTTTAGCATTCAGCCACTCAGCAATCTGTGCGTAGGAATACCCATTATCACGCATGTCCATAATCTCCTTCTTTTGCTTAACCAAAGCATCAGCCCGATTTGCTCCTCTGGGTTTGCTTTCTTCAAATTCCACAGGCTTCACCTCATATTTCTCAGAACAATACGTGAACGCGTCAACCGTGTCAACCGTGTCAACCGTGTCA
>NZ_LJQT01000198.1:0-126 GCF_001400515.1 Pseudomonas meliae
GCGATCGCCTGAGCGTTGAGGACCAGTCCCTGCACCGTCAGCCCGCTGATTGCCGCCGTGTATACCATCCGCGCGCCACACAGCACGCAGCGGAACGGATCGACGTTTAGAAAGGCTTTGGCCATC
>NZ_LJQT01000198.1:181-393 GCF_001400515.1 Pseudomonas meliae
ACCCGATTGGCCAGAAAACCAAAATACCGGATCATCCGGAAATGTTTTTCCGGGATGTGCTGCACCACCCGGCGCAGCATGTCGGCCTGGCTCAGCGTTTCCTGCTGATAGGTCTGTGTGCGGTGATCCAGGTAGGTGAAGCTCAACGTGGCCCCGCAGGTGTAATGCGCCAGACGACTGCCCGAGATCGGCGGTTTTTTCAGGTAGCGGCC
>NZ_LJQT01000113.1:0-355 GCF_001400515.1 Pseudomonas meliae
GAACGCAAAAAAACACAGCCTGGCAAAGCCCGGCGGTGAAATGGAAAATCGTGGGAAGTGGTAATGCCTAGGCGGCACGTACCCTCGAATAGCAAAAGGTTCCGTGGCGCCTGACAAGGCGCTCCAGCGCTGCGACCTGGGCCAGCAGCGCAAGGAAAGCCGCACTACGCGCAGCTTGAGATTTCATGTCGATGATCAGACGCAGCGTTTTTTCCAGCTCAGTCGGCAAATTACGAAACTCGATGCAATCAAGCGCACGGTTGGAACGAACCAAAGCCGCTGCCTTCAAGCCCTCTACTGTGCTGTCCTGCATGACACACGCTTGACCGCCGAACTGAACGAATCCATGGGCACA
>NZ_LJQT01000489.1:0-3239 GCF_001400515.1 Pseudomonas meliae
AATGGGGAAGCCCTTGTAGTACGATTTTTTCCGAATTCTCTAGGCTCCCCAAGAAGGCAATCGATAACCGAGGCATACGGATCGTCTCTGTGGATCCGCCCACCAGCCATCAAGGCATGACGGCTTAGTCGGGTGATGAGTTCACCGACCGCATGTCCCATTCGTTGCGTAAGATGTTCACCCTTCTAGCATTTGTGATCAGGGTTCCTGTGTGCCCTCCCCGGGAAATCAATTGGACTGAATCATCTCACTGTCGCTCGAATTCGATCCAAACCAGAATGGGATAGTCATACATTGTCTTTGGCCTGAAGCGGCTCAGTACACGACACGTTATGAACCCCGTGACAGGGGTAGGAATCTCGTTCATAAAATGTCCCTCAGCGCTTTGGCTGTGCAGCGGCCCAGCAATCCTGCCAAGTCTATTATCAGACTCTGTTTCGAAGCTGTCTTTGGAACCCTCCTGTGATTTCGAACACTCATTGGCGGGGCGTCGGCTCTTGCCGGCTGGTCAAATAAACAACAATGTCGAGGCAGCGATGAAGCCCGTTCAATCAGTTAGTGCAACACAACACTACAATCCTCTAACCAATCTTGGGCAAGAAGCGTCATGCTCTCATGAAATAAGTGGCATCACGCAAACAGAGGGAATGCAGGCCACCGCTGCAACGACGCAGACCGCAGAGCAACTTACCACGGCGCGCGTTAGAGACATCACGGCGGCGGCCAAGGTCATACCGGACGGGACGACTGTGATGTCGCGCAAGCCGGAAGACCTCAGCCAATTGCAGACTGCCTATCTGGCCGCCAAAAATGCGCCCACGCACCCTGACCTCTACCTTAAGCTCTGCGAAACTTTTCGGGTACACGACGAGCGCCACGCCAGCGAAGGCCATGAGAACATCTGCGCGAAGACCATGACTGCTCGGATAGACGACGATGCGATCCGTGTAATGGCATATGCCTCTAGGGGCATGCATGGCGGTGATGTGAACAATTTCCTAAAGTTCAGCTTCAACTCTGGCCTGCCAAACCCTATCAGCAGCGCGTTACCCAGTATGCTTACGTTCGGTGCGTCAAGCTTCATCGGCGCCGTCCACGGACCGTGGTCTGGTTTCGGCAGCGCGCTTGCGTTCGCGGCCGCCAAGCCGTTCATGGCCGGCGGCATTCAGCCTGCCATTGTTTCGTTGTGCGACAACATCCGCGGACGTAATGCGCCAACCGTGCTGGCCAAAGGCGAAGTCAATGACGAGATCTGGTTGGATGCCGCAGCCCAGACTCTGGAGGGCCTGAACGAGGACACGCGTCGTGCTCTGACTTCTTTCGATGATGCTGTGCAGGCCGCGATTACGTCGGTGGGGATAAGGGATCCAAAGTTTCTCGAAACGGACGAAGGACTTGAATTGTTTTTCGATCATTTGAGCGATACCCACTTCAATTGTCTGCGCGAGGCCCTAGAGGGCGTCAATAATGCGCTGCAGAACACCGCTCCGCAGACTCGGGAATCACTTAGAGCCTTGGAAGAGGCAAGCCGCCCGAACATGCTTGAGCAACGCGAGACTACGCTGAAAGCCGAGTTTTCAAACCTTCGCCAGAAGGAAGGAAATGATTGGCAGCGCATCCCGCGCAGTCTCCGCGCGTCGGGCGGTACGTTGACCTCCGGACTGTCAGGTCTGAAGAGAGACGAGATACCGACACGCATGAATCCTGCTCTTGACCGGAAAAGCCATTTTGAGGGGCTCAACGCGCTCGCAAGTCCGGCTGTCGGTACCTCCTATGCGGCAGCGATCTCGCTATTACAGTCGCCTATGGCTGGCCTGGACGAGCGGAACAAGCAGAAATTCAATGTCAAGGCAGCTATCGTGTTCTACGACGCCTTCACGCCCGAAGGTAAGCAGCGCTATTTGGCCGGTGAGGAAATGGACCCGGACCGCGACGTCGACCAAGCGAAGCTGCGCGGGGTCTTCACTTCGGTGTCGGAGTACATGGTCAAGTCGACCCAAGAGAACCTGAAACAGCGACAAAAAGTGCTTGGCGTCGAAATCAGCGAGGCGGGGCATGCGCTCAATGCCTTGCCTGAAAACACTTCGAGCATCACTCCTCCCGAGATCCGCGCAAAAGTCGAACGCTATAAGGCGCTGTCGGCCGACATGTCTGCGGTGACTCAAGCCATCCGCGAAGGGAATCCGAACTTCTTGACCGATTTGCCGGACGGAGAAGTAAAGAAGGCTTTCGACGACTGCGTAAATAGCGGCGGCATGCACGTATTGGAAAACATGACCAAGGTGAAGTACGCAAAGCAGGGCGAACTCAAGGCCCAGTGGATGCAGAAGGTCTCCACGGACGTATCCATGTTCGGCCTGGCCGGCCAGTTCACACCCTCGATCGTCAATAAACTCGCTGCAGCGATCTGCGGCGGCGCAGGTCATATCCCCAATGCGGTTGTCGGATTTCTCGGTGCCTACAGCCTTGCGGCCTCATTCATCGGTGCTCAGACGCAGTTTGCGGCAATCAACGCAAAGAATAACTTCCGCGAAGGTAACCCTAAGCCAACGAGCCTGCAGACATTCATGCGCGGCAACCTTGCGCCGGTTATGCAGGCGAGTGCCAATCGCCATAGTCAGCATGCGTTGCAGGGTGCGGAGCAAGCGATCAGCACTGCTCGACAGGCTTTAAACAGCAGTCTCGGCCAGAATTTGCGCCGTCGCCCTAGTGCCCGCACGCAGCAGGAATAAGTGTCATCTTGCTGACGCTGCTCTTGGGGCTTGCTGTAGACCTTGATCCAGGCGTAAAGGCTGTGCACGGACATGCCCAGGCGCTGGGCGACATCGGCCACAGGTTTGCCTTTTTCGGTCACTTGCTTGACCGCTTCGATCTTGAATTCTTCGGGGTAACGCTGACGACTCATGGCACCTCCTATTTGGGCCTCATTATGAGGCTTGGAGGTGTCTACGAAACCAGGGGCGATTCAGTTGTCGCAAGGGCCAAATGGATGACCGAGCTTGCGCGTGAGACAGGTCTGTCTCGAGAGCAGCTTTACCGGTCGTTCAGTAGCAAGGGCAATCCAACCTTAAAAACCATGTTGACGGTAATGAGAGCCTTGGACATGACAGCTCGAATGCACTGATCCCCAAACCCCATTTTTGGGGTCAGGGGTGCAATGGAACAGAAAGTGCAATTAAATACCGTGAGCGCAGGGGAGTCCTGCGGCTCCTTAAGTCAGTTGGCTGTTCCATTGCTCC
>NZ_LJQT01000404.1:0-261 GCF_001400515.1 Pseudomonas meliae
CCAAGGCAACCGACTTCAATCCGTGTAAAGATAATCAGCAAGATCGATTTTTTCCGATTGACCATCCATACCGGTGACAACAAAGGTACACGCGCTGTCTGGTTCGCCGTCAGCGATACGTGCCTGGAAGAAACGCTGTGCGACGTCAAGGGCGGCTTCTTTATGTGCGCCTACTGATTCTGTGTAGATGGTCCAGGTGACTACGTAGCCGTTCATTATCTTCATCCTTACGTTGATGTCAGAGTTGGGCGCCGCCAACGA
>NZ_LJQT01000256.1:0-3455 GCF_001400515.1 Pseudomonas meliae
AAAAACTTTTCAAAAAGCCCGACGCCGGAAACGGCCTCGGGCTTTTTTGGCTTTAAAGGCTTTGCATATGGCGTTTTCAGCCGCGTTTATTTTCGTGCAGCGGTCGTGACCGCTGGCTTGAACGTAAACTGTTCCCGTACACTTCTGGACTGTGCCGGTTATTCCGTATCTGTATTTTTAAAAACAATAAATCACCGGTCTTTTCGAGGCTGTGTCATGACCAATCTTTTGCTCTATCAGCGTATCGCCCAGCAGCTTGCCGAAGATATTCGTCGTGGGGTGTATCAACCCGGTGAGCGTGTGCCTTCGGTTCGCAAGATGAGTTCGCAGCTCAATGTCAGCCATGCGACGGTATTGCAGGCTTATGCGAACCTTGAAGATCAAGGGTTGATCCGGGCGCGTCCTCAGTCCGGCTACTATGTTCATCAAACCCCGGCACTTACGGCTTCGACCCCGGATATCGCGCGGGTCGAGCGGCCTGGTCTGGTCACGCGCAGCAGTATCATCCAGCAAGTGCTCGAGGAATCCCGACGCGAGGGCGTGTTTGCTCTGGGCGCCGCTGTGCCTCATGTGGACTACCTGCCGGTGCGCGCGCTGCATCAGCAATTAGCGAAAGTGACGCGTTTTCACAGCCCGCGGGCCTTCAGCTATATGTTCAGCCCGGGTTTCGAGCCGCTGCGCAGGCAGGTCGCCATCCGTATGCGCGACGCCGGCGTGGTGGTCGATCCGTCCGAGGTGGTGATCACTCACGGGTGCGTGGATGCACTGCAGATGACTCTTCGCGTGCTGACCCGGCCGGGTGACCTGATCGCTGCCGAGTCGCCTGCTTATTACGGGTTGTTGCAACTTGCCGACCTATTGGACTTGAAAGTCATCGAAATCCCCAGCGACCCGGCCACCGGCATCAGTCTGGAGGCCTTGCAACTGGCGGCCAATCAATGGTCAATCAAAGCATTGGTACTGACTTCACGCCTGAGCAACCCACTGGGCGGCACCATGCCGGAGGAGCGGCAGAAGAACCTGCTGCGTCTGGCCTCGGACTTCGATATTCAAGTGGTTGAAGACGATGTCTACGGTGAGTTGATGTTCGAAGTCGGGAGGACCAAGGCGCTCAAGGCGTTCGATCGGCTGGGGAGGGTGATTTACTGTTCCAGCTTTTCCAAGACGCTGTCGCCCGGTGTACGCATCGGCTGGATCATCGCTGGCAAATACCAGGCAGAAATTCAACGTCTGCAGACTTTCAGCACGCATTCTGCATGCAGTGTTACGCAGATGGCGGTCGCCGCATACCTCGAAAACGGCGGTTACGATCGGCACTTACGTTTCATTCGCCTGGAATACCGCAAGAATCTCAGCGCCTTCCAATTGGCGGTGCAGCAGTTCTTTCCTGAGGGCACTCAGATGAGTCGCCCTGCGGGTGGGTTCATTCTGTGGGTTAGCCTGCCGGGCCGGGTCAATACTCAGGAGCTGCATGTTCGTGCGCTGGAGCAGGGTATCAGTATCGCGCCGGGGTTGATCTTCAGTAATACCGAGCAGTTCAATCATTGCATTCGCCTCAACTGCGGGATGCCTTGGAACAAAGAGGCTGAGCGGGCACTGATGACGCTGGGTATTCTGGCCAAGCAGTTGTGTCAGGAAGCGGTACATGTGTACTGAGTTGTAAAGATTTTTTGTCAATTGTTTTGAACTCTTGGCTTGTCAGGTTGGCCTCAAAAGCACAGCATGTGTTTCTTTTCCGGCTATTTGCCACTGTCTTGCCTGACTTTTTGCCTATGAATGTTTTTCGCTGTCTGGGATTGCTTGTCGTCGTGCTTCTGAGTGGTTGTGATGTCCAGGATCCTCCTGTGCCCAAGCCTAAAACCGAGGCGGTTATTACTGCTCCGGTCTCGCCTGAAGTGCACTTGAAGACCGAGGCTCCTGTGGAGGCGGTGGCGACGGATGCAAAACAGATAAAGGCACCCGATACCATGCATCAGTTGATGCCAGGTGTCCCGGTGGTGCCGGTAGTGGTGGGCAAGGAAAAATCACAACCATCAGCGCCTCCGGTGGCCAAGGCGGCAGTTTCTGAAAAGTCGCCTTCGAAAGTAGCGGCGGCCAAGGCGCCTGTCAGCAAGCGCAAGGACGCCAAAGACGCCAAAACGGCCAGTGCCAAGGATGTGCGCATCAAGTCGCCAAAGCTCGACCTGAGTTTGCCGCCCGAGCTTGTCAAGGAGCTGGACCCGCCCGCCAATGTGATTACCAGCAAGCGCAAGCCGATATTGCCGCAGATGTTCAGCGACAAGGGGGCTTCGGCCAACCCCGGCCCCTTTGAGCTTGAAGGTCGATTGCTGACCAACGAAATGCAATTGCAGATGCGCAACGAAAACCGTCGCGATGTCGAAGGTGCTGCGCTGGATTTCAAATTCAAGCAGTAATCCCTGCCTATCGTCCGATACGGCGTTTTCAAACAGACGTTTTGACGGTTAATATCCTTCCTCTTTTTCTATTTTTCAGTAAGGGTGTCTGGTCATGGACTGCCGTTCCGATTGTGGTGCGTGCTGCATAGCGCCTTCCATCACGTCTCCCATACCCGGCATGCCCGATGGAAAACCGGCAGGTGAGCGATGCCTGCACTTGTCGGTCGAGCTTCTGTGCGCCTTGTTCGGCAGGCCCGAGCGCCCTGCGGTATGCAGTCAGTTCAAGGCGGCGGAAGATGTCTGCGGAGTCGATCAGGCGGATGCCATTCGCCTTATTGGCTGGTGGGAAAAAGCTACAGCAGTTGCATGAAAGGGCGGTTTTTGGGCGCTAGTGCTTTGTCGGAACTTCAAAACAAGGAATAAAACAATGAGTCCGCTGTATCGCATCGCTGTTGCTTGTGGTTTGACTGTAATGCTTGCCGGAACGGCGCAGGCTGACGACTGGAAAGTGGTCAAGAACGAGGATGGCATCAAGGTTTCGTTGAGTGATGTGCCTGGGTCCGATTACAAGGCCTATCAGGGCATTACGCTGATCAATGCCAGCGTGAGCAAGCTGCGTGCGCTTCAAGAGGATGTTGCGGGGGCCTGCGCCTGGATTCATGAGTGCAAGTTACAGAAGATACTCAAGCATGAAGGTAACAAGACCTGGACCTACAGCCAGTTCAACACGCCCTGGCCGGTGACGCCTCGTGACTCGGTGCTGTTGATCACTACTCAGGAGGGGGCTGACGGCAGTATTACCCGGAATCTTGAAGAGCAGCCCACGTAAATTCCCGAGGAAAAGGGTTTCGTGCGTGTGACCGAGGTCAAGGGGTTCTGGAAGATGGTGCCCAAGGGGTCGAACCAGACTGAGGTGACTTATCAGGTTCACACCGAGCCGGGTGGTAGTGTGCCATCGATGCTGGCCAACAAGTTCGTTGTCGACGCGCCGTTCAATACGCTGAAAGCGCTCAGAGAGCGGGCTGCGCAGACGCAATAATCTGCAGTACGCACAAAAAA